>JBGTCY010000128.1:0-4713 GCA_041748615.1 Chitinophagales bacterium | reverse complement strand
TTTTTTAGCTTTTCGCTTGTGCATCTCTTCCAATTCCACCTGCATTTCATGATAGATTTTTACAGCGATTTGAGCGTACGGATAAACTTTGGCGGTATGATACTTCAGCTTCTCAAATTCTTTCCATTCATCAATATTTTTAAATTCTTTTTTAGGTAAAACAAGAATTTCGTCAAGTTTAAAAGTTGGCAGGGTATCCCGGTCATGAACTTCTGCTGTCGTGATATGATAAGTTTGAGCGAATGCCGTAGTGAAGGAGATGGCGGCTATCAGGATGATACATAATTTTTTCATGGCAATTAGGTTTGGTTGCATCTTTACAAATAAGATACCAACGTGAATGGAGAATGTATATTACAGCAAAAAAGTGTCAAACTCAACTCTATCCTCAAATCCGTAAAGTCTTAGACCTTATAGGTTTCAAAAACCTATAAGGTCTTAAAAAAGCGAAATACTTACTCAATTAAATAAGTGATGCTTAGATGGTTTGTTTTCGGATTTGAGGATTGTCCTCAATATTTTCTGTTACTGCCTGACCCAACTCCCCGTGCAGTTTCTTAACAACCCGTCATTATAAGCGTAGGTGACTCTGACAGCAGTAAAATCTTCGTTGATATCGCCTTTGAGAGTACTGACATCAATCGCTCCGATAGTTACAAACTGCCCTTTTTGTTCAAAGCGCAACTTATTCACTTCACAGGAAATAAACTGGCTCAGGCTCAGGTCGCGGATGTTGTAAATTTCCACAACGCGCTTATCGGTTGCCGGTCTGATTTCCGCCACGTATTGAAAAAGGAACAACCCGCAGGTATCATTCGCGTTCCAAAAGACGTTAGCTCCGTTATTTAAAAATTTATCTCTGGAGAGTATTTCGCAGGTATCGCCTTCATAGCCGGTCACGCAACTGCACAACCCGCTGCCTGAATTACAAAATCCACCGTTTTGACAGCGGACATTTCCCGTTACACATTTATCTTCCAGTCCGCAATCAAACCCCGACCAACCCAATCTGCACAGGCAGAAACAATTACTCCCGTCCTGTAAAGCTTCACCGTTAAAGCAGGGATAATCTTTGCAGGGTTCTAATTTGCAGGAAAAAAAATGAGTACTTATCAGCAGTAAAATAAGAAATACCGGGGATGTTTTTTTCATAAATAGCGCAGCTCAAAAATACCTCATTTTTTAATGTTGATTTCGCTTGTGTAACATTTGTTCCTTTGTAAGTCTTAAAACCTGCTTTACTTTGTAATCATTACCAAATGATTAAAAAATTACTACGATGAAAACATCAGGATTTTTCACACTTTTCATTTTTTTCGCCTTGTTTATTCAATGGTCAGCCTGCGCGCAAAATGCCTCTTACAAAAACATCAACCAAAAAGAGTTTGTAAAAATCATGCATGAACAACAAAATGCTATTGTGATAGATGTCAGAACACCCGCTGAATACCGGCAGGGTTTTATCCAAGGCACTCAATATTTCATCAATTTTAACGATAATGATTTTGAAAAACAAATCAATGAATTGGATAAATCAAAAACCTATTTGGTTTATTGCCGCAGCGGTTCCAGGAGCGCTGATGCCGCCAGGATAATGACCGATAATGGTTTCAAAGACGTGTATAATCTCAATGGTGGTTATTCGCAATGGACTGGAACGGTATCAAAATAACACCCTGAATGGTGTCATTGTCAATGAACTGGAAAGGGATTCTGTTTGCTGCCGGAATAGGATTATTGGCATATCTGGCAGCTCCCTATATTCCAGCCTTTAATGCAATCATTCTTGGTTTACTGATTGGAATCCTGATTGGAAATTTCAGCAAACTCCCTTCGGTTTTACAGCCCGGAATCAAATTCACCGGTAGCAAAATGCTGGAACTTTCAATTTTATTTCTGGCATTCAGCATCAATTTTTCACATATCGTCCGGTTAGGCTGGGAAAGCTTCGTCATCATCGTTATAATGATTATCGCTTTGTTATTGCTTACTGTATTTTTAGCAATCAGGGTGAAATGTCCGCATTCCATCGGTTGGCTCGTTGGGTTCGGTACGGCAATCTGCGGTTCATCTGCCATCGCGGCTGTGGCGCCCGGTATCACCAAAAACAAAGATGATGTCGGCATTGCAATGGCAGTGGTTAACCTGATGGGCAGCATCGGCATGTTGTTGTTGCCGCTCGCGTTTGTTTATTTGCCTTTCAGTGATATTGAAACAGGATTATTGCTGGGAGGCTCACTCCATGCCGTGGGAAATGTAGCTGGCGCTGCCTACGCTCTGAGTGATTCAGTTGGTGAAGCGGCTATCACGATTAAGCTTGCCCGCGTGGCGATGCTCTCGCCCGCAGTCATTTTTTTCACCTGGCTCATCAATAAAAACGAACCCAAAAACCTGAAACAACATTTAAACCTACCTTATTACTTATGGGGGTTTATCCTCATCACATTATTAACCACTTTCATTGATTTTCCAAAGGAATTCCTGTCCTGGATGGATGCCACCGGTAAATTAGTTTTAACCATCGCCATGACCGCTATCGGGCTGAATGTCAGTTTCAAAACATTGTTTCTCTCCGGCAGAAAAGCGCTGGGTTTTGGCGTTCTGATTTTTGCTATCCAATTAATGATTCTCTTTTCATTGATTTTTATTTTCAAGGCTTTTTAAGAATAAAACCCTAAAACATGGGAGTGACGCGGATAAACCTTTGTTTATCACGGAAGAGAATTTATTTCCAGAACAGGTTTTTCATGCAACTATCCAAGGTAAAAAAACCGCCTAACATTCTGAAAATTCAAACGGATTTTATATTTTGTGTTAACAAGTCATTGATTTCATCAGCAATACTCCAACAGCCATGAAAACATTTGATACCTCGTACATCAAAAACATTGTCCTGCTTGGACATGCCGGAACCGGCAAAACCACCCTCAATGAATGTATGATTTTTGAAGCCGGAATCATCAACAGGCGAGGGCGCGTGCCAGACAAAAACACCGTTTCTGACTATCATGAATTGGAACACGAACGCGGCAACTCTGTGTTCAGCACTTTGACTTTCACTGAATGGCGCGGCAATAAAATTAACATCATTGACACCCCGGGATATGATGATTTCATCGGTGAAATCATCGCTCCACTCAAGGTGGCTGACACCGGCATCATGCTGCTCAACGCTCAAAATGGCGTTGAGGTCGGCACTGAAATCATCTGGGAATACGCGCAACAATTCAATACCCCCATCATCTTCGCGATTAACCATACCGACCGCGATGAAGCCGATTTCGATAAATGCGTGGAGCAGGCGAAAGAACGCTTCGGCAACAAAGTGACGGTAGTGCAATATCCCCTCAATCAGGGCATCGGTTTCAACGCGATTATTGATGTATTGAAAATGACCATGTACCGCTTCCCCGATGGCGGAGGCAAGCCTGAAAAATTGCCCATTCCCGATGCTGAATTGGGAAAAGCAAAATTCCTCCACAATGAACTCGTTGAATCCATCGCGCAGGAAGATGAAACACTGATGGAATTATATTTTGAAAAAGGCTCGCTGGACGAAGATGAAATGGTGAAAGGTTTGAAAATCGCCATGCTCAAACGCGATTTGTTTCCGCTATTTTGCCTTTCTGCCGAACGGAATATGGGCAGCGGCAGGCTCATGGGTTTCATCAATAATGTAGTACCCAGCGCGTCAGATAAAATGCCGGAAAAACTGCAAGGTGGCGGTGAATTAAAATGCGACCCCAATGGTCCGCCCTGCATTTTCATCTACAAAACAATTTCAGAACCGCACCTTGGCGACCTTTCTTTCTTTAAAGTGTTTTCGGGAACACTCAAAGCGGGCGCTGATTTGGTGAATGAACAAACAGGCGCTGTCGAACGCTTCAACCAGATTTTTGTGATGGAAGGAAAAAAACGGGAGAACGTAAGTGAACTGAAAGCGGGCGACCTGGGCGCGGTGGTGAAACTCAAATCCACACACACCAACGAAACCCTGCATGTCAAAGGAACGCCTCTGGCGATTGAGCTGATTCAGTTTCCGGAACCGGTAGTCCGAACAGCAGTCATTGCCGGCAGAACGGGTGAAGAAGAAAAATTAGCTCATGCCCTCCACGCTATTCAGGCGGAAGACCCAACGCTCCGCGTAGAACATTCCAGCGAATTGCGTCAACTCATTTTGCACGGACAAGGCGAGTTGCATCTCAACACGATAAAATGGAAACTTGAAAAACTTTTCAAATTAGATGTGCAGTTCGCGGAGCCAAAAATACCTTACCGCGAAACCATCCAGAAAGCCGTGAAAACGGATTATCGTCACAAAAAACAATCGGGAGGCGCTGGGCAATTTGGCGAAGTGCACATGCTCATTGAGCCTTATTACGAAGGGATGCCCAAACCTGCCGACTACACCGTGCGCGGTGAAGAAGTCATTGAATTACCCTGGGGCGGCAAACTCGTTTTTCTCAACTGCATAGTCGGAGGCGCGATTGACGCGCGTTTTCTGCCCTCCATCCTCAAAGGCGTGATGGAAAAAATGGAAAACGGACCGCTCACCGGTTCGCGCGTGCGCGATGTGCGCGTTGCTGTTTATGACGGAAAAATGCACCCCGTTGATTCCAACGACATGGCATTCAAACTCGCGGGCATGATGGCGTTCAAACAAGCATTTCCATTGGCAGCGCCCCGCATTCTCGAACCAATTTACGAAGTGAC
>JBGTCY010000127.1:0-11376 GCA_041748615.1 Chitinophagales bacterium | reverse complement strand
ACAATCAGCAATCCCACGAGTTCACGGTGAAGAAAGGACCGTTGTTCGCCAACTTCGTTTTAGCGGACGAAATCAACCGTGCTCCGGCAAAGGTGCAGAGCGCGTTGCTGCAAGCCATGCAGGAGCGGCAGGTGACCATTGGTGACCACACTTACAAGTTGGAAGAGCCTTTTCTCGTGCTTGCCACGCAAAACCCGATTGAGCAGGAAGGCACCTATCCATTGCCCGAAGCGCAGATTGACCGCTTCATGCTGAAGGTGGTGATTACCTACCCAGAGCGCGAAGAAGAAAGACAAATTATCCGCAAAAACGTGAATGAAGTCGCTTCGGAAATCAAAGCAGTAATTGACCCCAAGAGCATCCTTCGCGCCCGTGACGTGGTACGCGAGGTGTATATGGATGAAAAAATCGAACACTATATTCTCGACATCGTTTTCGCATCACGCAATCCCGAAAAATTCAAGCTCGAACGGCTGAAGCCGCTGATTAGCTATGGTGGTTCTCCCCGCGCGAGCATCAACCTCGCCCTCGCATCCAAGACGTATGCCTTCATCAAGCGCAGGGGCTATGTCATCCCCGAAGATGTGCGTGCAATCTGCCATGACGTCCTCCGCCACCGCATCGGTCTCACCTACGAAGCCGAAGCCGAAAACGTGACCAGTGAGGATATTATTAATGAGATATTGAATAAGGTGGAGGTGCCTTGATTTGAGGGACGAGGGACGGGTGACGAGGGAAAATGCATTTGAGGGACGAAGGGCAAGGGACGGGTGACGAGGGAAAATACAAATGATTTACCCGTTTTTTTGATTAGGTAAAGGGGTTTATGAGAAGAATTGTTATGATAATATTTGATTTATGAAAGATAAATTAGATGAAGTTCAGTTCTATAAATTGTCATGTGAATTGTGGGATGAGTGCTGGGCGGATACGGAAATATTGTCGAAAGATTTCAGGGGGCGTGAGATTGCGAAACAGTTAGTGAAAAGTGTCGGTTCGATTTCCGCGAACATCGAAGAAGGTTATGGCAGAGGCTATGGAAAAGAATATCCGCAGTTTCTCAGGATATCGAGAGGCTCGGCACGTGAAAGCAAAGGCTGGTACAAGCGGGCTGGAAAACTTGTTTCGCAAAAAACAGTTGACGCCCGCATGCAGAAAATGGATGCTATTATCGCTATGCTGACTAAATCCATTCAAACATTGGAACAAAAAAATAAATTATAAAAAAAGAACGGAGGCGCGGCATTCCCTCGTCCCCCGCCCCTCGACACTCGTCCCTTTCAAAAATTATGGAAACCCAAGACCTCCTCAAAAAAGTCCGCAAGATTGAAATCAAGACCAAGGGTCTGTCCAATCATATTTTTTCGGGCGAATACCACACGGTGTTCAAGGGGAGGGGGATGTCGTTCAGCGAGGTGCGCGAGTATCAGTTTGGCGATGACATCCGCGCCATTGACTGGAATGTGACCGCGCGGTTCAATCACCCGTTCGTAAAAATTTTCGAAGAGGAACGCGAACTCACTGTCATGCTGCTTGTGGATGTCAGCCGCTCGTCATTCTTCGGTACGGTGACCCAGTTTAAAAATGAAATGCTCACCGAAATCTGCGCGGTTTTGTCGTTTTCCGCCATTAATAACAATGATAAAGTAGGCGTCATTTTTTTTAGCGATAAAATCGAAAAATTCATCCCCCCGAAAAAAGGACGCTCCCACATCTTGCGGATTATCCGCGAGTTGCTCAACTTCACCCCTGAACAAAAAGGAACAAATCTCACCGAAGCGCTCCGCTATCTCAACAACGTGATGAAGAAGCGCAGCATCACCTTCGTCCTATCCGATTTCATGGACAAGAATTACAAGGACGCGTTGAGCATCGCCAACAAAAAGCATGACGTGGTAGGTATCCGCGTGTATGACCCGCGCGAAATGCATCTGCCCGACATCGGCTTGGTGCGCGTTGCCGATGCCGAAACGGGTGATAGGCTCTGGCTTAACACCTCGTCCAAAAAAGTGCGTGACGACTACGCCCGCCAGTACAAAGATAACTACGAATACTGCCGTTCCAGCTTCCTCCGCTCAGGCGCAGACCTCGTCAGCATCCGCACCGATGAGCCTTATGTGCAGGCATTGTTGAAGTTTTTCAAAAAAAGGGAGGCGAGGAGATGAGTGATTTCTTCACCAACAGCCTCACCCCCCGCCCCCCTCTCCGGAGAAGCCTCACCCCACCCCTCTCCGAAGGAGAGGGAGACCGAACGGTGTGTCTTTTGCCGAGCAATGCGAGAGTGGTACTTTTTTTTAGTAGTTTATTTTTTATCACAAAATTTTTTTTAAATACATTACACACCTCAGTTATAATTGTATTAAGCTCAATAAAATTTAGGCTCGGAAAAGAAAACAGTCCGGACACCCCTCTCCTTCGGAGAGGGGGCGGGGGTGAGGCTGGCTGGGGTGTAGTCTTACTTTTACTTTTCTTTTCTTACTCCTCTTTCGCCTCCAACATCTCCATCATCACCCGCCTCGACACCAACGAAATCCTCATTGGTGATTGGGTGAAATATTCGGTGGAGATTGTGCGCGACAATGAGACGCAAATCGTTTTTCCTGACCTTGGCAACGCCCTCAAAGTGGACAGCGTCCGCGAGATTGAAATTCTCGCTTTCACATTCGACACGCTGCTGCAATCGGGCATGAAAAAAGAAATCCGCACGTACACGATTACCGCGTTCGACTCGGGGTACTACATCATCCCGCCCATTCAGTTTTACACCAAAACGCAGGAAGACGACATGCTCGCTCCGCACCTCACGGAGGCAATGCTGCTCACGGTGAAAAGCATCGAGGTGGACACTACCGATACTTTCAAACCGATTAAAGCTCCGCTCACCATGCCGTTTTCCATGATGGAAATCATCACGGAATTGCTGATTGGTGCGGGTATTCTCGTGTTGCTGGCAGCGATTATTTTATACAGGGTGTTCCGCAAGAAAAAACCGATAATCATGAAACGTTTTGTCCGTAAACAACCGGCACACGAAATTGCACTCGAAAAACTGCGCGTGCTCGAAGATAAAAAATTGTGGCAGAAGGGCGAAGTGAAAACCTACTATTCCGAATTGTCGGAGGCGATGCGTGAATACATCGAGTTGCGCTACAACATCCCCGCGCTCGAAAGCACTACGAAAGAAATCATGACGCGCATCGGCATCACGGGCATCACGCAAAAGCAGCGGGAAGATTTGCAGCGCATGTTGCAGACGGCTGACTTAGTGAAGTTCGCCAAGTATGCGCCAATGCCTGATGAACACGCGAAAGCGATGACCACCGCTTATGATTTGGTGAACGCCACGAAAACAGATGAACAGGCGCATAACGAAATAATCGAAGAGAAGACATGAAGTTTTGGAACGATATCACTTTTGCTAATCCGAACGCGTTCGCGTTGCTGGCAATACCGTTGCTGTTTGCGGTGTGGTACTGGTGGCGCTACAAGCAGTTGTTTCCCGAACTGCAACTGTCATCGGCAGCGGTGTTCGAAGGCAAGTCCTCTTTCAGCGGAAAAATGAAAACGCTCATTCCCGTGTTGCGGATGCTGGCGTTTGCATTGCTCGTGGTTGCGTTCGCGCGTCCGCAGACGAGCCTCAAGGAAGAAAACATCACTACCGAAGGAATTGACATCATGCTCGCCATTGATATCTCCGGCAGTATGCTCGCCCGCGATTTGCAGCCGAACAGGATTGAAGCCGCCAAGCAAGTCATGAACGATTTCGTGGCGGGCAGACCGACCGACCGCATCGGCTTGGTGATTTTCGCTGGAGAAAGTTTCACACAAAGCCCTCTCACCACCGACCATGCTGTTTTGAAAAAAGTGATTTCCGAACTGCGTGACGGCATGGTAGTGGACGGCACAGCGATTGGTATGGGTATCGCTACTTCTGTCAATCGTCTGAAAGAAAGCGATGCGAAAAGCAAGGTCATCATCCTCGCAACGGACGGTGAAAATAATGCCGGCTTCATTGACCCGCGCACCGCTACCGAAATCGCCATTCAGTACGGCATCCGCATTTATACGATTGGTGTGGGCACGATTGGCAAAGCGCCTTACCCGTTTCAGTATGGCGGGCGCACCATGTATCAGGATGTGGAGGTGAAAATTGATGAGGAGTTGCTGAAAGAAATCTCTGCGGATACAGGCGCAAAATATTTTCGTGCCACGGACAACAAAAGCCTGCAAAGAATTTTCGAAGAGATTGACGCCATGGAAAAATCAAAAATAAAAGTAGCTGCCATTCAGCGCGTGTCGGATGAATTTCACCCGTTTGTGATTGGCGCAATGCTGTTTTTTTTGTTTGAAATATTATTGAGATATGTATTTTTGAGGAGTATTCCTTAGAAAATGGATTTGAAATGTTTAATATAAATCGTCATTGCGAGTTCGCCTGCGTTGCTTTGAGCATTGAGGCGAATGAAGCAATCTCCCGAAAAAAAGAAGGGGATTGCTTCCACCGATGCCGCGCAATTTGCATCGCAATCGGTGTCGCAATGACGCGAAAAATAAATCATGTAGTTAGTTAAAATGCTCCGCTTCGAACATACCGAATACCTCTATCTGCTGCTGCTGATTGTGCCGCTGACAGCGCTTTTTCTCCTTTTTATTTATTGGAGAAAAAATGCTTTCAAAAAATTGGGCGAACTACAGTTGGTGGAAAAGCTGATGCCCGGCAGACCGGCATACAAGCATCAGGTGAAATTTATTTTCCTCATGCTGGCGTTTGCGGCAATCTGCCTCGCGCTTGCCAATCCTCAGGTGGGCACGAAATACGAAAAAGTGAAACGGCAGGGCATTGATATCATGGTTGCCATTGACGTTTCCAACAGTATGCTCGTGGAAGACATCAAACCTAATCGCCTCGAACGAACTAAACTTTTCGTATCCCGGCTCATTGACAAATTGCCGAACGACAGGGTGGGGTTGATTGTGTTTGCCGGCAACGCTTACCTACAGATGCCTCTCACGATTGACCATGGCGCGAGCAAACTTTTTCTGAACACCATCAGCACGGGTATGGTGCCGACACAGGGTACCGCCATCAGCGAGAGCATCCGCATGGCGACACGCTCGTTCGGGCAGGATGAAAAAAAATACAAAGCGCTCATCCTCATCACCGATGGCGAAGACCATGAAGAAGACCCGCTGCAGGCAACTGAAACAGCCGCAGACCAAGGCATCGTCATTCACACCATCGGAGTGGGGTCGCCCAAAGGCGCGCCTATCCCGCAATACAAAAACAATGTTCAGATTGACTTCAAACGCGACCGGGCAGGTAATATCGTTTTGAGTAAACTCAATGAAACCATCCTGCAGCAAATCGCGGTGAAAGGCAACGGGCAATATTTCAGACTTTCATCCGGCAGCGATGAACTGAACCGCCTCGTAAGTGCGCTATCCGCTATGGAAAAAAGAGAAATCGAAGAGCGTGTATTTTCAGACTATGATAGCCAGTTTCGCTATTTGATAGCGTTCGCACTCGTTTTTCTAACTTTGGAATTCTTCATCTCCGAGCGCAGCAGCATGAGAATGCGGAATTGGAAAATTTTTCAAACGGGGAAAGTATAATTGTTAAAATGAAGTTTTATTATGATTGATTTTTATTACATAAATGGGACAAGGGGCAAGGGGCAGGGGACAAGTGAAAAGACATTTACAACCTTGTTATTTTTCTTCATCCTCTTAGTCATTTCTTCTTCCCTCTTCGCCCAAAAAGAACGCAGCCACATCCGCTCGGGTAACCAGCGTTTTATGGAAGGAAAATATGACGAGGCAGAGGAGCAATATAATAAGGCGTTGGACAAAAAAAATGATTTGGCGGAAGGCGTTTACAATTTGGGCAATGTCGGCTACATGAAAGAAGATTATGAAAGTGCACAGAAGCAATACGAAACAGCCGCCATGCTTGCCAAAGACAATGTGCAACGGGCGAAAGCATTTCATAATCTCGGCAATACTTTGCTGCAAAGCGGTCAGTTGGAAAAAAGCATCGAGGCTTATAAAAACGCTTTGCGCAATAACCCCAACGATATGGACACGAAATACAACCTCGCTTATGCGCAGCGAATGCTGAAAGAAAATCCCCCGCAGGAACAACAGCAAGAGCAACAGCAAGACCAGGATGAGCAGGACAAAGAAAAAGAAGAAGAACAAAAACAGGAACAAGACGAGCAGGCAAAACAAGACGAACAAAAACAGGAACAGGGCGAAGATCAGCAACAGCAGGAGCAACAAGCACAGGAACAAGAGCAGGACGAACAACAGCAACAAGAAGTGAGAGAAAGTCAATTAACAAAAGAAGAAGCCGAACGCCTGCTCGAGGCATTGATGAAAGAAGAACAACGCGTTCAGCAACAATTAGCCGACAAAAAAAAGCCGGCTGAAAAAAGAAATATTGAAAAGGATTGGTAAGGAATGAATATTTTTAATAAATATATTTATCACTTAATTGGAATGACTGTACAGACATTTTTTTTTAAAGAGAAGTTGATGTCTGTCGTCATTGCGAGACTGTTAGCGATGCCAAGCGGGATAAAACAGGCGAAGCAATCTCCTGATTTAAACGGGGGATTGCTTCACACCGATGCAGCGCACAAATCATCCCAATCGGTGTTCGCAATGACGCTTAACAGAACTCTGGTTATTAGAACATTGATTTTGTTTGCCTTAGTCAATATTTATACAATTGTTCTCGCCCAAGAACCCCGCTTCACCGCCACCGTCAACAAAAACAAAGTCGCGCTCAACAGTAATTTTCAATTGACTTTCACCCTCGAAAACGGTGACGGCAAAAATTTCCAGCCGCCTTCGTTCAATGATTTTGTGGTGCTGTCGGGACCGAGCCAGTCAACGAGTATGCAAATCATCAACGGCAACGTGACGCGCAGCATCTCGTTCTCCTACTATCTGCGTCCGAAAAAAGAAGGTACGTTTACCCTTGCGCCCGCAACGATTTTTGTCGGAGGAAAAGCGCATACGTCCAATTCGGTTACCATTGAAGCGTTGTCCGGAGGCTCGCCCGACCAGCAGTCGCAACAGCAGGGCGGTGACGACATCATGACGCAAATCAGTAATAGCGTGTTCGTGCGCCTCATCGTGGACAAAACCGAAGTATATCAAGGCGAGCAGGTGACGGTGCAGTACAAACTGTATTACAACATGCCGATTAGCAATACCTCCATCACGAAAGCGCCCACTTTCACCGGCTTTTGGGTGCAGGATTTGGAGATGCCGCAAAATATCCAGTTCACGCCCGAAGTGCTCAATGGCGTGCAGTACAACGCGGCTGTGATTAAAAAAGATGCTCTGTTTCCGCAGCGTGCGGGCGAGTTGGAGATTGACGCCATGGAACTTCAATCACTCGTGCGCGTACGTGTGAAAAATCAGCGCAATCTTTTCTTCGATGATTTTTTTGGTACGTACCAGGACTATCCGCACAAGTTCAACAGCAACGCGGTGAAGCTGAAAGTGAAGCCCCTGCCGACCGCAGGCGTACCTGCGAGTTTCAATGGCGCAGTGGGTGAATTTAAGATGGACGTGAAACTCGACAAAACCGAAACCACGCCCGATGAACCTGTTTCGCTTTCAATTGCGGTGAGTGGCACAGGCAACATCAAGATGCTCGATTTGCCGAAAATCAACCTGCCTGCCGACCTCGAAGTATTCGACCCGAAATCATCGGAGCGCATTTCAAAGAAAAACAGCATCAGCGGCTCGAAGTCAAACGAATACCTCATCATCCCGCGCAGGGCTGGCGAGTTTAAAATTCCGCCTGTGGAGTTTTCATATTTCGATTTAAAAAAACAGCAATACGTCACTCAACAAACTCCCGGATATGTCATCCGTGTGGAAGGCGATGCGACCGCTTCCACCACGCCCGTCATCTCCGGCATCACCAAAGAGGAAGTCGAGCTGCTCGGTCAGGACATCCGCTTCATCAAAACGGGCGACACCACGCTGCGGAAAAAAGACGATTACCTGCTCGCCTCGTGGCAGTTCGCGGGCATGTATGCCGCACCGTTTCTGCTGTTCATGCTGCTTTTTATTTATAAGCGCAGAGAAGAAAAACTATCGGGCAACCTGAACCTGCTGAGAAAACGCAGGGCGAACAAAGAGGCTGCTATACGACTGAAAAAAGCGAAACAACACCTGACCGCGAAGGAGCGCAAGCCGTTCTTTGATGAAATCACCAAAGCCGTGTGGGGCTTTTTGGGTGACAAACTCAGCATTGACCCCTCAGCTCTCTCGCGCGAGCAGGCGCAGAAAATCATGCTTGAGAAAAAAATCAGCGAAGCCACCATCCAGTGCACATTCAAACTTTTGGATGATGCCGAAATGGCGCTTTTCGCCCCCTCCTCCGATGGCGATATGGACGTCATTTATAAAGAAGCAGGCGAGGTGATAGAGAAGGTTGGGGATGAGGGGGGATAGTGGGGAGTTTACCCCATTGGGCACAAGTCCTACGAGGTTTAAAGTTTGAGGGTTTAATGTTTAAAGTTTTTTGAAGAGTAGAGAGTTGGAAATTGATTGAAATTGAAATATAAACAGGTAGCAAAATAATTATATAATAATGAATGTTTTAATTAACTATTGGGTAGAGAAAATAAACTTCCTTCGTACATCCGTATTGTCCGGAGCCGAGGCAATGTTGCTATTTTTCATTCTGTTTATCCCCCACTTATCATTCTCCTCCACTTCCACCACTTTCGACCGCGCCAACAACCTCTACCAGGAAAAAGAATATGCCGCAGCCATTACGCTGTATGACACGCTGATTGAGCAGGGATATGCCTCGGCTGCCCTGTATTTCAACCTTGCTAACGCACATTACAAACTCGGGCGGTTAGCGCCCGCAATCCTAAACTACGAGCGCGCACACAAACTCGCGCCCGATGATGAAGACATTGAGTTCAACTTGCGCCTTGCCAACCTCCGCGTAGTGGACCGGGTGGAGACATTGCCCGAACTGACGTTCGTCAAAAAAATCCACAACTTCATTTACGGTAAATCCTCCGACCGTTGGGCATGGCTCGCGGCCGGGTTGCTGTGGGGTGCATTGCTCTTAGGCGCGCTGTTTCTGTTCACCCAAAATCCCGCTTTGAAGCGCTTCAGCTTTTTTGCAGCATTGCTCGCGCTAATACTTTCAATTATCTGCGCGGCATTATCTTACAATCAATACCGCTACCTCCAAAACAGCCGTTACGCCATTCTTTTTTCCAAAAACGTGTATATCAAAAGCGCCCCTGACGCGCAAAGCACTGACCTGTTCATCCTGCGCGAAGGCGTGAAATTGCAGTTGCTCGAAACCGTAGGCGAATGGCAAAAAATCCGCCTCGCTGACGGCAATGTGGGCTGGATGCCGGTGAAGGGACTGGAGGTAATTTGAAATGCATTGGGACGAGGGTCAAGTGAAAGTTTCTCACACTCGCCAGAGGTCAGCGTGGGCATTAGCTCGCGTCTCGCGAGCTAATGCTGATCAATCAGCCTCTGGCTGAATAACTTTACTATTTTGTCCGCGACTTCACCAACTGAAAATACGCTTTCCAGTCCCAGTCGCGCTCGCCATAAAAACATTCATCGAAAGTATAGGTCATTTTCAAATTGAATGCGATACAGCAAACAATAAGCAGCCCGAATAAATATCGAGTTATCGTGCCAAATTGAAATACTTTTTGAAAAACATGCGCCACCGGAATACTGAAAAGCGCGAGATATTCCACAAAACTTCTTGCACCGAAGGAGCAGCCGAAACTCCAATCCCACCATGATGCAAAAATGTAAGAGATGAGGATAAAAAGCAGCAGCAGGAAAAATCCGTTATGATTTTTTTCTCTTACCATCATTAACAATCCCGTGAGAATGACTACAAAAAAAAGTGTATAAAGAAACAATCCGTTGTTGGGTGAAAACCATGTTTTTAGAAGTTGCGGATTAGTCCAGTTGAAACTTTCTCCCGCGTACGAATAAGTGAAAAATGAACCGTAGGCATATTTCCAATAAAACAATTGCGGGAGCCAGACAAGAACAATACCCGTTGCAATCAGCAAAAAATTACGGAGTTGAAGCAATCTTTTTATTCGCTCAAAAGCCACAGATATTTTTTCCAAATCAAGAAATAGAAAAGCTGAAAAAAACATTACGGCAGTCGGGCGGATTAAAAAAATCAATCCGCTAATCATTCCGATTAAAAACATTTGGAGTACACTTGCTGATGACAGGTAATTTGTTCGTTGCATTAAATAAAGCCACGCGCCAAACAGCGCGAAGGAATAAACATGCGACATGCCGGTTTCGTCAATGGAATAAAAATAAAGATTGGTTGCCCCGAAGAGCGTCAGCAAAGTGAGATAAACAATCAGTCCCGAATAACGCTGAAAAAGAAAAAGCCCGGTAAAGTAAAGTCCGGTGATCAGATAAAAAACAGCCGCCACATTGATGCTCCAATGATAAACAGCCGAAAATCCGTGCGTCTTAAAATTTAAAAAAAGAGCCGCCACATCCGCCAGCAAATAAACCGGCAGTTGAAGTAAGGCAACACCATACGTGTATTTGGTGAGGACTTTTTGTTGTTCAAAGTCTAATTGAAAACCGTTGCCGGTTTTGACATCCACCGCATCCGGATATTTTTCAGGATGAAAACCAAATTTCAAGCCGCAGGCAGATACACATAATACCCCGCATTATCCGCCCAGATTTCACTGTGATAATTGAAATATCCCGAACGGCTGTGTTGGTTGAATGTGAGAAAGAGGGTGATTCCGGCTAAACAGAATAACCCCAGAACTAAAATACGCTTGATGGAAATTTGAGTGAATTGTTTATTCAACACAATGAAACTTGTAAAAACTTAAAAAATCAGAATAATTGATTGACTTCTTCTTTTTCTCTTGAATAAAAAAAACATACTCGATTTTTAAATTTCAATAGCTGCTTCTAAACCTTAAACCGGACACATCCAACATAAATAAACAAAAACCGTATAACGAAGTTGCCATTAATGACTTAAATCATTTCAAGTGCATGACATGCGCTCCAGAATAATCATACTTTTGACCTTTTTTTCCGGTCTTTCGCTGATGTCGCATCCGGCAAAAGCGCAGGAGAAGCAATACGTTGCCACCGACAAGCATCTTCAGAAAAAATCTTTAGGTCAAGCGGATATAGAATGGCAGAGAATGCAGTTTAAAAATATTGATTCGGGAAAATATTTTTTTGACGCGAAAAAAAAGAAAGCGATTCTGCAAGCGGAAAAAAATAATGACTATGAAAAACTGCTGCCGCTGATGGAAGATTACATCAGTCAGTTTGGTTGTGAAAACTTCAGCCGCGATT
>JBGTCY010000126.1:0-7185 GCA_041748615.1 Chitinophagales bacterium | reverse complement strand
TAGAGAGCGGGGAAAAATAAATCTGGAAAAGCCTCAAGACGTTGTAAAATATTTTTTCAGGAAAAATACCGCGATGATTCCTTGTTATTCTCCCAAGCCGGACGGCACAAAGCAGCTTTTCTGCCCGCTTCACGGAGGGATAGGATTAGGCAGATATGATGAAGAAGGGGAAATTCTTGAGTTTAAAACTTTTGTGGACAACAGCCTGCTGAGAGAAGACCAAATACGGGAGATACAAGAGATATTCACACACACGCTTGAGGAGTTATTGGTGGAAATCAACAGGCGGCTGAAATGGGATTGAGGATTTTCGATTGAAGATTTTCGATTGAAGATTTTCGATTGGAATACAAGCCTCGCGGAAGCGGGGCTTTTTGATTCAGGCTTTTTGTTTAGTTCATCTCTATATCCCCAAGCTCATTTGCGTGACGCGAAGGTGAGAGGTTATTCAAGGTTTAGAATCTTTTTGAGATTCGTATTTACCAACTTCAAAGTAGGGATGTCAATTTCTCCCAGGCGACCGATTACGAGGTCTTTGTCAATTGTTGCGAGTTTTGAAAGTCGGAGCAGGGAATCCTTCTTCAAACCGTTTTCAGCGTTTGGGGAGAGCAAACTATCCGTTTCTTCCTTCCATTGGATTTGCGTTGAAATGAAAGCTACCGTCACATCCATATTGCCTGTTGCCAGTACCAATGCCGGTCTGTATTTGTTGCCGCTCAGGTCTGTGAAAGGAAATGGTATCAGCAGGATGTCGCCTTTATTCACTTATACTTTTCTTTAAGATCGTTAACGGTGTAGAGGTCTTCATCATCTTTCAGGTAACTGAAGGTCTTTGAATTGCTGACCAACTTTTCAATTCCCTTTTGCAGGATTTCATCTTCATACTTTTTGAAAATGAACTCCACGTAATCAGCCACTTCGCTCAGTTTATCCTGCGGGAGTTTAGAGAGATGGTCAAGCGTTCGTTGGAGAAGTGTTTCCCTTGTCATGCGTAAACTTTATTCTCAAAGTTGACGATTTTTCGCATTGTTTACAAACTGCTTGTTTTGTGTTTCTAATGGAATTAATTTGATGCAAGAGCGACTGTTGTATGGGTTCAATCGTGTTTCATTGATACATGTCTTAGATGCTCTCGCTCGCCTCTGGCGAGTGAGCGCTCATCAGGTATCCCCAAAATAAAATCGGGGCAGACTTGCATGATTGATAGTTGAAAACTGTCGAAAGCAGATGAAACATTCACTCGGGGACGAGCGAAAGGCGGGGAAGTTCAGGCAACTTTTTTCTTTTTGATTTCCTTGCCAATCTCAAATAAAAACTCTGGAGCAAAGTCAGCACCGTTTTGCCAGGATACCGTGTTGAACTGAATTTCAAATTGCCGGAAAAGTTTTTTTTCTTTTAACGGCTCGAAGACCTTTCCGGTGAGATGATTCGCTAAATCAATCTCTTTTATAACGCCATTGTTGAACACGGCTTCAATGCGGTAGTCGTCAAGATATTTTGCGGATGCTATTTCGAGAAACATATTACGAAGTTAGGGTAAAGGTTCTATTTTTTTCAACGGTTCGTGATTGCGGGCGAGTTCCCAATCGTGCATCAACTCTATTTTGTGCCGATCCAGCCAGTCGAAAATCATTTTCAGCGCCCGCTTGGGCATTTGTCCTTCAACAATTCCATCCTCAATGGTAACTATTGTTTTGTATTCTCCTTACCAGACATGAAAATGCGGTGGGTTATGGTCGTTGTAGTTCATGAAGATGATAAGGCCATAAAAGCGGCAGATTTCAGGCATGTTGTTTTCTTGAGCTTGTAGTCAAAAATAAAATTCTTTATGCGAATTGGTGTCCGTAGTCAGTAGGAACCACTTGATTGAATGTTGAAAGCCACAGCGTGGCTGCGTGTTTATAGTAAAATGTGCGCAATGCGGATGGTGAAGCGCGGTTTACATTAAATCTTGTCGAGTGCATTGAAAACAACGGATTAAAACCAAAAGATGTAAGTCTTGCCATGTCAATTATAGAAGAAAATAAGTTGATCTTTCTGGAAAGATGGAATGAGTTTTTTAATAAATAATCTATCGCATGAAATTCTTTGAATACAGAATAAAGAAAGTTTCATTCACCGATGAACACATCGTCATTGAAACTGCTGACGGTAAAAAAGGCGCTTTGCCAATCGCCAACTTTCCCAAGCTGCTTAAAGCTTCTGCTTCAGCGCGGCAATCCTTTGAAATTGTAGGCAACGGATATGCTTTGCATTGGAAAGATTTAGATGAAGATTTAAGTGCGGCAGGATTTTTTGAACACAAGCAAGAAAAGGTTTCCGTACGTAAGTGAGTATTATTGCCTAAACGCCCTCGTTCGCTTTTGGCGAATGAGCCTTTATCAGGCATCCCCGCAATGAATACGGAGCAGGCTTGCTTGTATTTAGAATATGATGCCGGATGCAGATGAAACCTTCACTCACGGGATGGCGAAGGCGGAGCTTGGGAGGCTTTATTTAACGACAGCCTATTTCTGAATCAGTAGTTTTTTTGTCCCATAATATTTGTTGGAAGCAACCCGAACCAAATAAAATCCACTTGACCAATTGGTCGTTGAGATTTTGACTACTTGCTGTTGGATTGATTCGGAAATATTATAGATTACTTTGCCGGTGGCGTCATAAATGGTAATTGAAACATGTTGGCTCGAAGGTAGCAATAGTTCGATATTCACCTCCTCGGCAGCAGGATGCGGATAGATGGTAAATCGTTTTTCGGGGTTTATGTCTTGAGTTCCCGTAAACAAGGTGCCATATGAGCAAGAACCACTTTGGTAATAATGCAGGTTAGTGTATTCCCGACCTCCAAGGCTGTATTCAGAGTAGAATGATCCGACTCCTTCAATTATTGTATAACTTGTGTATATATCATCACTCGGAACTGCCCAGCATGAATCAGTTTCTTTAATCACTCCGAAGTTGCTATCAGTTGCTATTCGCCTGTTTTCACAATACAGACTTTGATTTTGTAATGAAACTTGCCACAGGTCTTCCGGATTAGAAGAGGATGGCTTTATATAAGTCTCATCCGGCAGTGTTGGGAACACAGGGCTGTCGAGGTCTGTGATGGAAATGTTTCTTGTAACAATGCTGTGACCTCCATCAAAAACATCATTTGATGAGGGATAACTATAATAACTATGTGTGGTTTCCTTAATGGAAAAAAATATCGTATTACTGTCAGATGATATTGATTTTGATAAAAAATCCTGATGAATAAATTTGGTAATGGTGATTGCATGCGTTGCATAATAGCTAAGTATCTGAATAATATCACCAACTTCATAATTAAAGGCGTCCCTCTTTGTAAAAGGGGCAGTATCTGTGATTTGATAGAGATTGGTATCACTTGGGAAATTATAAAAATTGAACATTCTGATAAATCCCCTGCTTTTACTGATTCGAATTTCCTGTGAATTAATAGGAAATGGCAACAGGTTGTTCAGGCTGTCCTTCGCTTGTATGGAAATTGTTTTAACGGAATCAGCAATACCAAGGATGGTGTCATTAATAATATCGCTTACTGTCGCCTCCAAATAATTTTCATTGTCCATTTTAAAAAGCTTCCATGATTCGCCAATGGCTGCTTTAGTATTGATAATGATGGAATCGTGTTGATTGTTAAAAAAGATGTTGGTGCCATCAGGCTTAATGACAACTTTTTCGCCAAGCCAACTCGCTCCGAATTTATTAATTGGAGGAGAGTAACTATTAAAACCACTACAGGTTACCGTGTCTTCCCTTGCGGTGTGAAAATTTTTGTAAACCGTGTCCACGCCATCTTGGTAAATCGTTTTAATATTAATTGCTTTTATAACTCCCGTGTTGCCGATAAAGTAAGTTGTCGTGTCGGGAATTACGGTTTTGTAGTTTTGGGAAAAGCTCAACGTGGAAATGAGCGCAAGTAGTGCAACTGACGACAGTAATTTCATAACGAATCAGTTTTGCTAAATTATGATAGTTTGATTTTATATGTATCAATTGAATTGTAAAATTTTCGCAATTTTTAAGTGTTCTAATTCTTATCACCTCCAGTTCTCACAAGTCTTCATGCATTGTGAGCCGCCTGTTACACTCTTCCTCAAAGCCGGATTGCTTCAAACACATTCCTTTTCCGGTAATTAAAATTCACTCTACGCATGTTTTCTCTTCGCCTTTGCTTTTGCAGCAAGCTGTTTCCTTCTTTTCAATTGCTCTTTGCGCTTTTTGATAAACGCGCTGAACTCTTTTTTCTCCTTTTCCGTCCAGGGCTTATCAAGTACGTAAAAGTCAATGTTTTTGGGTTCTCTGATTAATCCCATGAGTTTTATTTTTTGAAGTACAAGTTAATCAATCTTAAGGCAGCGGGGATTGAACTATTCATAACGCTTGCGCCAGATTTTGGTGGATGTCGGTGGCAGAGGAAACATTCACTCGCGGGACGCGAGCGAAGGCGGGGGATTATCAATGAAGCTTCTCGCCTTTTTTCAGCATCGCCAATAATGCCTTCATGCGTTTCTCGCGGGTTTCGGGCTTCTTTGCGGTTTGAAGTCGCCATGCAATGGCGAAGGTATTTGCCTTATTGAGCGTCTTGAAAAAAGCGTATGCCTTTTTATTTTTTGAAAGTTCTTTCAGAAAGTCTTCGGGTACTACTATATTTTTTGGTGAGTCATAAGCTTTGTTCCAGCGTCCATCGTCCTTCGCGGCTTCCACTTCTTTCATCCCAGCCGGATGCATCCGACCTTCTTTTACTAACCGCCCGACATGCTCAGTGTTACGTTTTGACCAGATACTCTTAGGTCTTCGGGGCGTCAATTTCTGTAGCCATGATTGCTCATCGTATTTGTTCGCCTGGCTATCTATCCAGCCGTAACACAGTGCCTCGATAATCGCTTCGTCACGAGTAATCGAGGCAATCCCTGAATCTTTCTTAAAAAGCCGGAGCCAGATTCCTTTTGAAGTTGCATGATTCTTGGCAAGCCATTTATTCAAGTCGTTGGCAGAGGGGAAGGGGATGATTGGGA
Source organism: Chitinophagales bacterium (assembly GCA_041748615.1). Taxonomy (GTDB): domain Bacteria; phylum Bacteroidota; class Bacteroidia; order Chitinophagales; family CAIOSU01; genus JBGTCY01. Next base: position 2,143 of record JBGTCY010000126.1, on the reverse strand, counting down.
AATCGGTCATAAGGGTTTTATTCTCACCATTGAAGATCGCAAAATAATTCATTGGCGTGATTATATGGATTCACTTGCGGTGATGTTTTCTGTTACTCCTGATTGATGATGAAAAATAAAAGAGGTGCGCGGGGTAGCAGTTGATTTGATGGTTTTTCTATTTTGGGAAAGTGGAGTTTACCGATTGGTGAGGCATCCCGCAAAGTGGGGACGTTCCTTCAGGCTGGGCTACAGACGAGCGACAGAGGATGCAAGCCCACGCTCCGAAGTCGAAAGACTTCTGCCGATTGCGGCAACCAAGTGTGCAGGCGCACAGGAGCAGCGCGGAACACTTGATTCGGGGTAGTTGGGGTAGATTAAAGCTGATAGCCTTATTTCAAGGCAGCCGTTCTTTTGACTTTTTTCATTTTGAGTTTAGCGATAGTAGCAGCCGTTTTCTTTTTTATCCAGTCAATGCGTTCGCATTCCGGGATTCGGTTGAGTTCTTCGGAAAGGCGGGCTTTCCATTTCCATACTTCAATCTGCGCTTTTGAATCCTTAGTCATAATCAATCAGTTCTAATGGCGTGACAATACGAAGTTCGTTAAAATATTGGTTGGCGATATTTACCTGTCTCACTTTTTGTTCGCGGTTGATATTTGCGAGGTGCTTGTAATTCCAGCTTACAAGAAAGTGCATCTGGTAAACCGTACTCACTGCAACATGTAAAGCATCCACCACGCTTTTTGGAGGAACAACCCTCGCAGCAATATATTTTGTCGAAAGCAATCCAACTGCTTCGCTTTCTATTTCAATCAACTGAATCGGGTAGGTTTCGAGAACGTTCAACAGTTTATTTCTCTTCTTCTCATCAGTTGTTTTCATAATTTCTTCAATGACGAAATTTGATATGAACGAGTTGTATTTTTCTTTCTTGATGAAGTTGTCAAAGAAATCAACCGTTATCGCTTTCTTTTCCGGGGCGTCATCGGCAAAGAGGAAGTTAATGAGGGAGGTGTCAAGATAGATATCGTATTTAATTGGCACTTCCCGAAGATAGAAAAAGTGGATGAAGAAAAGGATTGTGAATCCGTAGTCGCTTGGCTCAAGGCTTTGCTACAGACTACGGATAGTTAGGGGGGTGGAGGATTTTGTATTAAAAACAGATTTGGGCAATTTTATTATTTACTGCGTTTTCAATTTCTGACCCAGACCGCACGTAAGTATCGCGAAGTTTTTTTAAGTCCTTGCAGTTATTTATGACTTCAATTGCACGGAGTAGCAGAGTAATTGCTGTGGGTGCTGGATAATGGGGGAAATAGTCCCATACTCTCTCAAAATCTTTGAATGAATATACTTTACCAGCAAGTTTAGTTAAGATTATCCGCTCTGACTCACTTCCTTTTGGATGGTTTTGGAATTCGTCCATTAAATCATCGATTTCATCATTAAAAAAGCCCATAGTAAAGTTTTAGCTGTACACAATAATAAAAAAAGAAATTCGCAAAGTGGGTTACGAGAGTTGGAAACTCCCTGCTCATGCATTCTCGTTTGGAGACGAGGACGAGACTGGCCGGATTACTTTCCCCATCCAAACCAAACTAATAGTGGTCCAACAGGACCTAACGCACAACTTGCTAAATAAACCGCAGCACCTGGGCCACTACCACTGTTGTTTGAAACATTTGGCATAGTATTACGCAGTTGCAGTGTCTTCTCGTCTCTACGACCGGCTGCATAAGCTTTTCGAGAAAATTGTGATTTTTTCCTCTTGTATTTTCTGTAATTCATGTTGAATTGGTTTAGTTGATTATACAATTCACACAGTCGGGCAGGCTTTATCTCCAACTATAATGTTAACAGATTTTTATGAAAAGAAAATGTCTCATTAAGAGTTATCCTCACAAAATCCACAAAACCTTAGCTTGAGAGAGATTACCGATTGGGGTTATCGTGTTGTTGATGTTTGTTCGTGGCACGCGATGCAATCGCGCGCCAGTGGTGGGGTTTACCGTAAGCCTTATCTAAACGAGCGGACGCTCAAGGATATAAGGCACAAGCGGACGCTTGCGCCAGTCATAATGCTTGCGCCAGTTTAGGGGCCAGTCATAATGCTTGCGCCAGATTGGGGGCCAGTCATAATGCTTGCGCAAGATTGGGGCCA
>JBGTCY010000125.1:0-26914 GCA_041748615.1 Chitinophagales bacterium | reverse complement strand
GGCTATGAAACCGTGAAAGCGTTGCTCAATTTTGATTTGCCGGTGGTGATGGGTTCAGTGTTATTTACTGCTGTGATGTTTGTGGTGTTAAATATGCTGACGGATGTATTATATGCATTCTTAGACCCGAGAATTTCGGTGAAGGGGTGATTGAAATTTGAAAGTCAGTCGTTATTATACCAACTAAAAAAAATATTTGCCACGAATTCACGAATATTAAATCAAAATTTATTCGTGTATTCAGTGCTAAAAAAAATCAATAAAATCATTAAAAATGAATAACATCTCTTCCAATCGTATTTTTTTAGTCGGGTTGATGGGTTGCGGTAAAACGCATTGGGCGGAACGCATCGCGCGTCAACTGAATTCGGAATTTATTGATTTGGATAGGTTCATTGAGCAGGGTGAAAAACTTTCCATTCCGGAAATTTTCGGGAAATATGGCGAACAACATTTTCGTCAGCTTGAAACGAAATACTTAAATCAATTATCGGAAAAAGAAAATGTCGTGGTGGCAGCCGGAGGCGGCACTCCGTGTTTTAACAACAACATGGAATTGATGAACTCTTTGGGAGAAACTTATTACCTGCAAACTGAAGTGGAAACATTAGTCAAACGTGTCAGAAACCAAACAAAGGAGCGACCGCTCATCAAAGATTTGGGCGAACAGGAACTTATCCATTTTTTTACAAAAAATCTGAAAGAGCGGGAGCGTTTCTACAAAATAGCAAAACATGTAGTCGAAGAGGAAAAGCTCAATGATGAGGATTTAAGGGAAATCTTTGCTGCAGCAGGCGTTCAGGAAAGATAAGCCGCGTCCCCCTGAGCTTGATTAAATACGACCGTCACATGTTCTTTCATGGTGGTGGAGAGGCTGAGTCCCACGTAATCAGCCCTGATGGGAAATGACTTGTGCTGACGGTCAACCAAAACCGCGACTTCCACTTTTTTAGGCAAACTTTCTAAGAGCGGTTTAATCGAGTAACACAAAGTTCTGCCGGTGTTGCCTACATCATCAATTAATACAACGACTTTGTTTTTTAAAATGGCAGGGTCAAAATCGAAGGCTGTATCTTCTGAAACAGGTTTCTTTTTATTAATGGAAATGGAATATAACGAAACAGCGGGACCACCGATTTTTTTCAGAAAGGTAAAAAGTTTTTCCGCGAATACATATCCTAAATCTTTGATGCCTACAAGGATGAGTTCATTTTCGTCATAATTGTTTTCCAGAATTTCATAGGCGATTCGCCTCGTTTTTTGCTGAATATCCTCGTCATTTAAAATTAAAGTGCCTTTGTCTGTCATCGGTTGAAAGTTTTTTCACAATTAAAAACGGGAAGAAAATCAATACACCATGATTTTACCCGAAAGTAAAATTTTATTTTCCTGTGCGAGATGGTAAAAATACACACCCGCTTCTTTGGATGGAAATGAATAAGCTATTGTACCTTGAGAGTGTTCTAAGCGCAGCACATCCACCTTTTGTCCCAGCAGATTGGTGATGGTGAGCGAGTTAAAAGCGGAAGCGGCATTTTTCAAATCATACACAATCAGGGTATTTTCTCTGAAAAAATTGGGCATAAAAATCAATTCAGGAATGTTGCTTTGATTTAGTTCAAAAACACTCACGGTGTCATTGATGCAACTGCCGTCATCTTCATTCGCTTCAGGGTTATAATTCAGCGCGAGGGAATCCGTACATCCGGTGATGATGCAACTGCCGTCATCCACATTGGCAAGGCTGTCAAAATTTTCGGCAATGGGATTTATACAACCTTCCACAATGGCGATACAACTGCCGTTTTCCATGTTGGCAGCAGGATTATAATTCAAGGCAGTTGAGTCCGTGCATCCATATAGCAACTCCAATTGCAACGCCTCAAAACCGCTGACTTTACCAAAGCCATAAGTGTTGTTTGGAACTTCACCCGTGAAACTGTCCACTCTTGCAGAAAGGATGAGCGCGTCTTTGATTTCACGCCAGTCGGCATCCGGTTTTTTTTCAAAATACAAGGCTGCAATTCCCGCTGCTATTGGTGACGCCATCGAGGTGCCTCCATTGCGCATATAATTCCTGTTTGCCGGGCAGTTTCCAACTTTTAATCTTTCTCCCCGATTCCCGCTGCAACTGCTGGTGCCGATGCCCATGAAGATGTTCACCTGCGCGATGTTGCCGGTAGCAATGGTGGTGCTTCCGGTTGCAACAACATCAGGCTTTATTCTGTTATCACGGGTAGGACCTCTGCTGGAAGAATTGAAAATCAAACCCGGTGTTTCTCCGGTGTTAACCATGCAACCGTCCACATCTATGTAAGTCGAGCGGTTGGAATAGTTTCCAACCGTGATTACTTTATCGGAAGTTGCATAGCTGCTGACAATTGTTTTTCGGGTGTCAGGTTTTACATAATTGACGATAGCGGGATAAACGGATGAATCGGGAATAGCAGTCACCATGTCTGAAAATTCAAAAAAGGAATGACTCCAGATGTCAAATTTGCCGCTACCGGTCGTGGAAAAACGCCAGAAGTGGGATGAGTTAAACGGAAGCACTTGAATTTCCATAAAATAACGTCCCTCTGTTATTTGCGCGTTGATTTTAATGGTGGAAGTATTGGCAAGACTGATATTTTGTGAAATGGAATTAGTTGTGACACCCAATCCGAAAGTTTGTTTGAGATTTACAAAAGCCATCGCATCGGATTGCGTATAGTTAGGTTGATTGTCCCAACCGATAGAAAACCAAACATCCATGAAATCAGCCGTGTCCGCCCATAGCTGAAAGAAAACATCATTGAATTGGGGATTGCGCCTGAACCAGGTGAACTGTGTGTCAACCGCCACTTCGTATCCCAAATGATAAGCCACGTTGCCTGCATTTCCTGCCGCGCAGACCAGCGCTCTTCCATTTCGTTCTTCAAGCATCGCTTCCACCATTTGTGTGGCGAAATCAATGCCATCCCGTGAACCTGCATAAGTGCCGATACTCGCATTAATCACACACGGTTTACCCATCGCGTCCGCTTTTTTGAAAATGTAATCTACCGCGTCCACGAATGTGCTGAGAAAAGGGCGGTTAAAATTGAAGGCAACCACAATGATATCCGATTCGGGAGCCACTCCGGTGAATTTATCGCATCCGCTGCCATTTCCGGCTGCAATGCCGCTGACGGTGGTACCGTGACCAACGGTAGTCAAAGGGTTTTCGGTGTGCGGACAATTTCCGGCATTGATTTGAAACTCGCTGCACTCGCGTCCATAATTATAGGGAGCGGGACTGTTTACATTGGCAGCGTTTTGGTCCCATAAATAACGAACACGGGTATCGCCATTCGAGTTTTTAAAATCCGGGTGATTGAAGTCAATCCCGAAATCAATGATGCCCATGATGACTCCTGCGCCTTTAAATGCTTGCGACAAAGGAGGGATGCCTTGATGAACCTGTTGGATTTGATTAACAATGATGGCAGTATCCATTAATGGCACCATTGGTATTTCACCGCTTTCAACCCCTGCAATCGCTGAATTTTTCAAGAAACTGTTTACGCTCACCAATGGAATCTCTACCGCGTGTAATTCACCGTAGCCGAATTTGTAGATTCCTTTGGCGGATGATACCGCTTCTTTGATAGCGTCTTTTTCTCCTTTCACAAAAAGAGCAATGTCTGTTTTTTCAGGAGAGGCATGTTGCAGCATCCTCTGCGTATAGAGGTCAAGTTGATGCTGTGAAAATGAAAAAGAAAAATGCAACAAGCAGCAGGTGAAGACCAAAAATGTTTTCATGAGTGGGGTTTAAAGGAAAAAGTTAGTCAAATTAAAAAACAATCAGCATGTAATGTTAGTTTACTTCTGAACATGTTTTATGTGTAAGATTTTATTGTCTATTTTAGCGCACAACTAAATTTTCAGACCTTTCAGACTATGAGCCAGATTATTTTTACGTTAGTTCTCCTCATTTCGTTTTCCGCTTTCGGCTACACTTTTTTCAAAATCCTGAATGTGTTGCGGTCAGCCAAAAAAATTGACCGCTTTGATAAAATTGCCGAGCGCCTTCAGATCACACTGCTGGTGGCTTTCGGGCAATCGAAAATTTTGCGCAAGCCGGTTGCGGGATTGCTCCATGCTTTAGTTTGGTGGGGCTTTTTGGTGATTACCATCGGCACGATTGAGATGATGATTGACGGGGTTGCGGGTACTGAACGCATTCTCGGCTTTCTCGGTCCCGTATATGACATCGTAATTGCTTCAGGTGAAATTTTCGCAGCGATTATCATTATTTCAGTATTTATTTTTCTTGCCCGCAGATATATCACCAAGCCCAAACGCTTCATCGCTCCTGAAATGAAACCTTCATCCAAGATGGACGCGACCGTTATCCTGCTCATGATTTTTACATTGATGGTTTCATTGATTTTGATGAATGTCGGTTACATTGGCTCAACTGAACAATATGATGGAGCTTATCCGGTAAGTAAATTATTAATGCCGTTGTTTGACGGCATGTCAACGGAGGCGATTGCTAATCTTGGTCATGTGAATTGGTGGATTCATATCGTGTTGGTGTTGGTGTTCCTGAATATACTTCCTTACTCCAAACACTTCCATGTGATTATGGCAGTGCCGAATGTTTTCTTTTCACGCTTAGAGCCAAAAGCGAAGCTGGCGAATATGGATTCCATCACGAAAGAAGTGAAAGCCATGCTCGACCCGAATGCCGACCCTTATGCAGCGGCACCGGCTGACGCGGCAGCAGTGCCACCCGAAAAATTTGGGATTAAAGACGTTACCGAAGTCACCTGGAAACACGTGGTGGATGCCTACACCTGCACCGAGTGCGGGCGTTGCACGGAAGTTTGTCCCGCCAACAATACCGGCAAAAAACTTTCTCCCCGCAAGTTATATATTGATTTGCGCAGAAGAGTCAATGATGCCGGTCCGGATTTTATTTCAGGAAAATCACAGGACGCGCAGATTGCGGCAACGCCTTTAATCAGCGAAAACTACATTTCAGAAGAAGAGTTGTGGGGCTGCACCACCTGCATGGCGTGTATCCAGGAATGTCCAGTAGATATTGACCATGTTCCGTTCATCGTGGATATGCGTAGAAGTTTGGTGATGGAAGAATCCAAAGTGTCATCCGACCTTGCAACGATGTTTTCCAATATTGAAAACAATGGCGCACCCTGGGCATTTTCGCCCGAAGACCGTTTCAACTGGGCGGAAGGATTGGAGGTGCCCGTGATGGCGGACATGCAGGCACAAGGAAAAACGCCCGAAGTGCTTTTTTGGGTGGGTTGCTCCGGCTCATTTGACGACCGCTCGAAATCCATCACGGTTGCTTTTGCAAAAATTCTGAAGGAAGCGAAAGTGAGTTTTGCGGTGCTGGGAAAAGAAGAGCGTTGCACAGGCGACCCGGCAAAACGCGCGGGCAACGAGTTGACTTACCAGATGCAGGCAATCATGAATATTGAAACCCTGAAGATGTACAACGTGAAAAAAATTGTGACCGCCTGTCCGCATTGTTTCAATATTCTGAAAAATGAATATCCCGATCTGGGTGGCAACTACGAAGTGATGCACCACTCGACCTTCCTCAAGCGGCTGATGGACGAAGGAAAAATAATAATCAAGGAAGACAACGAGTTTAAAAATAAATCGGTGACTTTCCATGACTCTTGTTATCTCGGACGCGGCAATGATATTTACGAAGCGCCCCGCGAAGTAATTAACGCGCTTCAGGTTGAACTCAAAGAAATGAAACGCAGCCGCAGCAAAGGCATGTGTTGCGGTGCGGGAGGCGCGCAGATGTTTAAAGAAGAAGAAAAAGGAACCATGCGGGTGAATACCTTGCGCACAGAACAAGCGTTGGAAACCGAACCGGAAATCATCGCTGCCGCCTGCCCTTTCTGTATGACCATGATGACTGACGGAGTGAAAGAAAAAGAAAAACAAGGTTCGGTGAAAGTATATGACATCGCGGAATTAGTGGCAAAAGGAATTTAAATCAGTATATTTGCACCCGTTTTAAAACTAATTCTTCCAGATAATATTCTCTCCATGAAAGCCTGAAATGCCCGGGTGGTGAAATTGGTAGACACGCAGGACTTAAAATCCTGTGGGCAGTAATGTCCGTGCGGGTTCAAGTCCCGCCCCGGGTACTCATTCAGTTTTCAGTTAAGAGTTTTCAGTTAGTTAAAATTTATCTTTCCCTTTGAATTAGGAAGACACGTCTCGGTTTACAATCGGGATGGACAGTAATGTTCGTGCGGATTCAGGTCTCGCACCGGGTACAAATTTTAAAGTATGAATCTTTATACTTGACTTCATTTCATAGATTTAAACTTATTTTTTTCGCTTCATTTGGCAGCGTTGTAAAGTTCATATAGGGGTATAAATCCGGAATTTTAAAAATGTGGATGTAGCTTCATCCGCTAATTTTTGTGACAATCTGCTTACGGAGTGATTGCCTAAAATTCCTCATATTCAACTCCTCACTTTAACAGAAAGTCTCTTTTCAACTGTCTTAAATGAAAGATTAATCACCCCCGGTGTTGGAAAGTTGGTTTTGGCTTAAAACTTGGTGAAGCGGCTTTTTAATAACTTTGAAAATTCACACAGATAAATTTTTTTTCAATGGAAGGTTTTATAATGGCAGGGCAGTTACTGCTGGGTTTGGGGTTGCTGGTCTTTATTCATGAGTTAGGTCATTTTCTCGCGGCAAGAGCTTTTGGCATCAGGGTGGAAAAATTTTACATCTTCTTTGATTTTGGCGGATGGAAATTATTCAGTAAAAAAATCGGGGAAACGGAATATGGGTTGGGTTGGTTTCCGCTGGGCGGATATGTGAAAATTTCAGGGATGATTGATGAGTCTATGGACAAAAATTATCAAACGAATGAACCTGAACCCTGGGAGTTTCGCAGCAAACCCGCCTGGCAGCGTTTCATCGTCATGATTGGCGGCATCACGATGAATGTGATTTTGGGCATTTTCATCTTCGCTTTTTGGCTACTGCAATACAAAAAAGATTATCTGCCTCCGGTAAATGTCACGGATGGAATTTATGCCTACGAACTTGCCCGCGAAATGGGTTTGCAACCGGGTGACAAAGTGCAGGAAATCAATGGTAAGCCTGTTCAACGCTCCATTGACCTGATGTCGCTCAAAGTTTTTTTCGGAGCGGAATTGAACATAAACAGGGGAGGGGAGAAGGTCATGGTGGATTTGCCCGATGATTTGTTTCAGCATTTTAAGTCCGCCAAAGACATGTTCATCACCAATGAAAATTTTCCTTTCACGGTGGATAGTGTTCTCTCGGAAACAGCGATGGAAGCCGGTTTGAAAAAAGGCGATAAAATCATCGCGTTCAATGAGGAACCGATTTCGGTTTATGGAAAAATGCGTGAAATGACAATGAAAAATTCCGGGCAATTGGTGACGCTGACTTTGCTGAGAAATGGCGACACGCTTGATATTTATCCAAAGGTGAGTGAAGGCGGAACGATTGGATTTACTCATCAACCTTTCCCCGACCCCTATCAGCGGGAGAAATATACTTTAGCCAATTCCTTTTATTTCGGTGCGAAAGACGGCTTTGAGGCAATCTGGTTCAACGCGGTAGGCTTGGGCAAAATCGTTACAGGCAGGGTGAAAGCCTCGGATTCTGTGCAAAGCCCGATTGGCATTGCGCGTATCTATGGGGGAGTGTGGCAGTGGGACCGTTTCTGGTATCTCACCGGGTTGATTTCATTCATCCTTGCCTTTATGAATTTGCTGCCCATTCCCGCGCTGGATGGCGGGCATGTCATGTTCATCATTTACGAAGCGATAACCGGAAAACCAGTCAGCGATAAATTTCTGGAAAGAGCGCAGGTTGTGGGCATGGTGATTTTGCTTGCCATTATGACTTTTGCATTTGGGAATGATTTGTATAAAATATTTAAACCATAAATAAACATGAAAATATCCGTTCGAATTCTGCTGCCATTTGTTTTGCTTATCAGCGCCTATACTGCTTCATTTTCACAAGTGCAAAATCAGGGCAACCCAAAAGTGATGATTATTCCGTTTGACCCTGACATGTATTTTTCCGATGCGGACGACCTGCTGGCAAAATACAATCAGAAAAGCATCAAGGAAGTGAGAACGCTTTTTCGCTACGGATTAAATGTGAATTTGAATGCAAAAATTCTCAGCAATTACGGGACGAGGGCGTTATTGACCGACACCGCCAAAACAGCAACAGAAGACCTTTATAACATTTATAAAAGTATTTCTTATTTCAAAGATAAAAGCATCCGCACGCCTGATAATACCAATAGTACCGGAGTAACAACTTCCCAACAGTCGGAGCAGAAAAAGCCGCTCATCAATTTCAAAAAGAAAGAAGATGAATCCACCGCCCAGGTAAATTCAAAAGTGAAACAAACCATCACGCCTAATGAATATATGAACGTGAAAATTCATAATAAAGAAATGCTGACTTACCTGCGCAACCGCTATGGCACCGACCTGTTTGTTTTTGTCAACCAGTTTAATCTTGCCACAAATTATGAACATTGCCTTGACCGCGCCACCAATACTTTTGAGCGTGATTTGAAAGTGCATTTTTCCATCTTTGATTACACCGGAAAACAATTAGCGGGTGATGTGGTCATTGTTCATTTTCCCTCCAACACCAATGACATGACAGAAATTATGCGGAATAATTTCCCGGTAATTTCAGATTATCTCACCGGCAACCTTCCTAAAAATGTGAAACATGAAAAAGAAGTTTCAACAAAGTCGCTTGAAGAGGAAATCATGGAATTCGATAAAGACAGTAATTAGTCTGCCCGTAAAAAGTACCGAAAGTCAAATATCTTTCCGCAATCATTGAGGCGATAGCTCTGTGTGGATGTCTGCTTGTGCGAATGTTGAATATTAAGCGGTTAAGTTAAAAACTTACGAATGGTTAGCTCAATCTGTCCATCGAAAAGGTAATCCCGCAAACTTGTGCTATACAATCCGAGTCGCCTCAAAATCGCTTACATTTTACACCTTAAACGAGTTTCTTTGTAGTACTGAAATGATGGCAAGCCATCACTCAAACATAAAACGATAGAATAGCTATGGATAAAAATTTAACAGACAAAATTGAAATTATTTACTTAAAATCAGTCAACTACGAAGATATTAAAAATGCGATGCTGGAATCTTATTCCAATATGCAATCATCTTTCTGGAAGGAAAATCAAATTAAAACTCTCAACGAAAAGTTTCCTGATGGTCAGGTGGCTGTTTTAATTAACAATGAAATAGCGGGCTGTGCCTTGTCAATTATAATTGATTCATCACAATTTGATGAAAAGCACACCTACAGAGAAGTAACAGGCAACTTTACCTTTAATACACACAATCCTGACGGAGATAAACTCTACGGAATAGACTTATTCATCAGACCTAAATTCCGGGGTCTTAGATTAGGAAGACGATTATACGATTACCGGAAAGACTTATGTGAAAAACTTAACCTGAAAGGCGTTCTTTTTGGAGGACGGATTCCAAAGTATCATGAATATTCTGATAAAATATCACCACGAGAATTCATTGATAAAGTCAGAAGAAAGGAAATTCATGACCCAGTGCTCGACTTTCAAATGTCCAACGATTTTCATCCGGTAAGGGTGATTCGGGGGTATCTGGAGGGCGACAAGGAATCAAATGAATATGCAGTGTTACTTGAGTGGGATAATGTGTATTACGAACCTGTTTCAAAAAAAACAACCAGTGATAAAAATATCGTCAGATTGGGGTTGATCCAGTGGCAAATGCGCTTGTATAAAGATATAGATGAACTGATGCAACAAGCCGAATTCTTTGTTGATGCAGTTTCCGGCTACAGATCCGACTTTGCCTTATTTCCTGAATTTTTCCACGGACCGCTGATGGCTGAATACAATCACCTGACAGAGCCGGAGTCAGTAAGAAAACTTGCAAAATACAATGAAGAGATAGTGAAAAGGTTTTCAAAACTGGCAATTTCATACAACATCAATATTATAACAGGGAGCATGCCTGAACTTGTGAATGACAAATTATACAATGTTGGTTATTTGTGTAAAAGAGATGGTGGAATTGAACGCTATGAAAAAATTCACGTCACACCTGATGAAGCCAGAATATGGGGCTTACAAGGCGGAAATACATTAAAAACCTTTGATACTGATTGCGGCAAAATAGGTATCCTGATTTGCTACGATGTTGAATTCCCTGAATTAAGCAGAATATTAGCCGATGAGGGAATGAATATTCTTTTCGTACCGTTTTTAACAGATACTCAAAACGGATATTCCCGGGTCAGAAATTGCGCTCAAGCCAGAGCCATTGAAAATGAGTGCTACGTTGCAATTGCCGGAAGCGTGGGCACGCTGCCCAAAGTACATAATATGGATATTCAATATGCACAATCTGTCGTTTTCACTCCTTGTGATTTTGCTTTTCCATCCAATGGTATTAAAGCCGAAGCAACCCCCAACACTGAAATGACCCTCATTGTAGATGTGGATATAGAATTACTGAAGGAACTCAATTTGTATGGAAGTGTCCGAAACCTACACGACAGGAGAGCGGATATTTATACCGTTACTAAGAAAACTAACTAAATATCAGCCCCCTATCAAGTAGCCATCCCCGCCACCATTCAGTGAAGGGGTTGATGCTGAGTTTGTTTTGTACTAAAATCAGTTTTCAGCCGGATTCATGATTTTTCCGATAAACAAAATGCTGCCGGTTTCTTTTTCCCGGATTGCCACGATGAACGGGCGGTTGATATAAAAGGCGGGCGGGAGGGAAGTGATGCTGACTCCGACAGAGGTAACAGCGGCAGCTTCCGTTCCTTCTTCATTGACTTTTATATAGGTTTTATGCCTGACCTGGTCAATCATCAGGCGGTGCGCATCGCTGATACCGCTGAAATCTGCATTGTCGGTAAATGCGATTCCCATGCCCAACAGACTCAATACTTCTTTCAATTGAATCTCATAACGGATTTCATACTTGGGCATGTAAACCTCAAGGCTGTGATTGTTGTTCAGATTCGCCAACCAGTTATCCCATTGTTGCAAAGTGAGGTTGTTGATGAGCGTTTCAACATTACTGCCGTAAGCGGGCAGCAGAATGAACATGCTGTAAACCCCATTTCCATAGGTGAATTCCGCTGCTTCAACCTGGTTGTCCGCGTAATAGTTAAACGGAATGCTGTCATGAAACATCATCTCCGCTGTTACATAAGTTCCGTTTTGTAATTGAAAGGAACCCGGGTAAGTTTTTTGCGGGTCGAACGCGTGTGTCCAGAAGCCATTGAAGTAGATGGCATTGATTAAAAACATGACATGTTCCGGATAGATTTCATCAATAATTTCAGGAATTTTACCGTTGGTTGCGGCTTCCACCCATTGATTGATGATGTCTTTGGCATTTGGGTCATCAAAATCCAGCGAATGGGTTTCAGCGTCAAAATATTGCTGATTGGTTTGAATGAAATCCTGAAGCACGGTGAAATCCTGCCGGTACCAGATGGAGTTGGCAATGTCCATGCGCACATCCGGGTCAAGCGCGTTGAACCGGTTGATGAGATTCCGGTAAACCTGGTTGATTTGCGCTTGTGTTAACCCATGATGTTCGAGAGTGGTTTGCATGGCGGTGCGCGTGTCGCCTGCCGCCCCGTTTAAGGTCATTCCCAGCGCCATGCTGATGCTGAGCGGGGAGATGAAGATGTTTTTATCCGCTTCTTCCTGCTGGTGAATTTGTTTGAACAGTTTAATTCCGAATTCATTGTCGCTCTGCACCAATCTTTTTTGAGCGGCAATCAAATCGAGCGGTGTTTCATCTTCTATGGGTAATTCAGATTTTTTACAAGAAAAAAGAAAAAGCAAGGCGAAGCAATACAAGAAAAGATTTTTCATCAGTGTAAGTTTATTTTTCAAAATTAATCAGAGTGTCATAAAGGAAAACGGAGCAAATGAATGAATGGTTGCCTCATCCTGTTTATGAACTTCATTTTATAAAAAAGCCGCCTGCATCATACAGGCGGCTTTTTTTAAGTACAGAAATTTTTAAGTGCAATTTCAGAATAACTTCCGCAAGTTGTCTAACATCTAAAGTCTAATATCTGATTGCAGTTAGTACAAATTGGGATTTTATTTTGACAACATTACTATTGCATTAAAATTACTCCCTGATTAAAGTTTTGTATTCCCTCAACATACCATTGTTTTTTGAAATCTCCATGAGATAAGCTCCCGGTGACAAGGGTGTTTCGATTTTTATTTTGAAAAAGTTCATACCCTTTTGGAGGGCTATCCGCTGTTCCATCACTTTTCTGCCCATCATATCGCGCAGGATAATATTTCCTTCGCTTTCATCGCCAGATTCAATTTCAATCATCAGGGATTGCCTAAAGGGATTTGGGTACATTTTTACCTCAAACAAACCATGGTCTCTGAACTGACCGGCTTCACGTGGAGGCTGCAATTGCAATACTTCAAATTGAGCAACAGCAACACAACCGTTGATGTCAGTCACAGTTACTTCATAAAATCCAGCGCTGAGGTTATCAAGGTTTTGGGAAGTTCCACCATTCGACCAGTTGAAAGAATAGGGTGAGGTGCCGCCCATGACAAACAATTCAATTGCACCATCTTCACTTCCAAGTGTAGATTCGTCCGTTACGATTCCGCCTATATCAATCGGGAAGGGTTGTCCTACCAATACGAAAAGGTTTGCCGAACAACCGTTGGTGTCAACTACGAGCACTGAGTAAATTCCTTCCGTGAGATTGTCAATGTCTTCAGTTAATTCTCCGGTTGACCATTGGAAATCGTAAGGCTGTGTGCCACCGCTG
This sequence comes from Chitinophagales bacterium, assembly GCA_041748615.1. Lineage (GTDB taxonomy): Bacteria > Bacteroidota > Bacteroidia > Chitinophagales > CAIOSU01 > JBGTCY01. Next base: position 14,031 of record JBGTCY010000125.1, on the reverse strand, counting down.
ACAAATAAATCAATAGAACCGTCTTGCTCACCAAAGCAACTCACAGGAGTCGGTACCGCTCCTAAAGCCAGCGGACCGGGTTCTTCAACAACGAAATTTGCCGTTGCGGAACATCCGCTTTCATCCGTTACCGTAACATAGTAACTGCCTCCTGATAAGCCAAACTGCTCCGCGATTGGCGGTAATTGATTTGACCATTCAAAATCCGGATTTACTCCGCCAATGACTGACACGAGGATGGAGCCATCACCAGCCATAAAGCAGCTTACATCCGTAACCGTTCCCCTGAGTTCCAAATCGCTAACCGTCAGATTTGTAACGATGATACTGTCACAGCCGCCCTCCGCGATTAACGTGTCAAAATAAACACCCGCTTCAGTTTGGAAAGCGCCTCCCGCGAAATGGCTTTGTCCGGTACAAATAGCAACATCATCATTCGTGATGAATGAAAGTGAAAGACTCACATCTGTGATGACCAAGCTGTCGCAACCCGCGCTTGATATTAAATTATCAAAATAAATTCCTGCTTCCGTTTGGAATGCGCCACCCACAAACACGCTGTCACCTTCACAAATTTCAACACTCACATTGGTGGTGAATGATTCGAGTATCGTCAATTCAGTGACTACTATACTGTCGCAGCCATTGGAAGCGGTCAGCGTATCAAAATAGGTTCCTGCTTCCGATTGCAAATCACCCCCGGCAAAATAGCTGTCGCCTTCACAGATTTCTGCCGAAATGTTTGAAACTGAAAGCGGCAATACTGTTAATTCAGTAATCACTGTGCTGTCGCAACCGTTAGCGGATTGGAAAACATCCAAGTAAGTACCGGATTCAGTCTGGAAATTTCCTTCAGCGAAGTAAGCGTCACCTTCACAGATTTCAACCTGCTGGTTTACAAATGCGCTTTGATTCACTGTTAAATCAGTAACCACAATACTATCGCACCCGGCTTGAGCGAGGAAACTGTCCACATAAATTCCTGCTTCTGTCTGGAAATCTCCGCCTGCAAAGTAATTGTCGCCTTCGCAGATTTCTACTGAGATATTTGTGAGAATGGAAATATTCACCGCCAGGGTTGTGATGATGATACTGTCACAGCCTGCACTGCTTTGCAACGAGTCAATGTAAACGCCTGCTTCAGTTTGGAAATCTCCACCGGCAAAGTAGCTGTCACCTTCGCAGATTTCTTCTGAGATATTTGTGGAAACGGAAGTATTCACCGCCAGTGTAGTGACGATGATGCTGTCACATCCTTCGCTGTTTTGCAATGAGTCAATGTAAACTCCGGCTTCGGTTTGGAAATCTCCACCCGCAAAGTAACTTTCACCTTCGCAGATTTCAACGGAAATATCAGTAAGTGAAACCGAATTCACTGACAACTCGGTAATTACGATACTGTCACAACCATTCATGGTTGTCAATGTGTCGAAATAAATTCCGCTTTCGGTTTGTAAATCACCTCCCGCGAAATAACTGTCACCTTCGCAAATTTGAATCTGTATATTCGTTTCCGCTGCGGGATGTACAGTAAGCATCGTGGTGAGAATGCTGTCACAACCATTTTCAGCGACCAACACATCTAAATAAATGCCCGTTTCAGTCTGGAATTCACCAGCCGCAAAATAGCTGTCACCTTCACAGATTTCGACTTGAAGTTCATTGACAGAAGTAGGCAATACCGTCAATTCAGTGAGGATGATACTGTCACATCCAAACTGAGTGTTCATTACATCCTGATAAATACCCGCTTCGGTCTGGAATGCACCTGCAGCAAAGAAACTGTCACCTTCGCAAATTTCAGCCTGGAGCGTCAAAGTATAAGCCGGGTGAACGGTCAATTCTGTGACTACCACGCTGTCACAACCATTGATTGTAACGAGTGAGTCTGTATAAAAACCCGTTTCTGTTTGAAGCGCGCCTCCTGCAAAATAGCTGTCACCTTCACAGATTTCAGCTTGCAATATTTCTAAGAATATAGGATGAACCATCAATTCGACAGCAACAATACTGTCGCAGCCATCTGATGTTTGCAGAGTATCAAAATAAGTCCCGGCTTCCGTTTGCAAGCTGCCTCCCGCAAGGAAACTTTCACCCTCGCAGATTTCTGCTTGTAATGATGTGAATGCAGTTGGTAAAACTGTGAGTGTCGTTACCACCGTGCTGTCACAACCGCCAGCGGTCAGCAATACATCCGTATAGATGCCGGATTCGGTCTGGAAACCACCACCCGCAAAGTAGCTTTCGCCTTCACATATCTGCGCCTGAATGCCGGTGTTCGGTGTCGGCAATACCGTTAGCTCTGTGGTAAGAATGCTGTCGCAGCCATTTGAGCCGGAGAATACATCGGTGTACGAGCCGGATTCAGTCTGGAAGTCACCTCCCGCGAAGAAAGATTCTCCGTCACAAATTTCAACCTGACGGGTTTCGCGCAAATTCGGAATAACAGTCAACTCGGTGACAAGAATGTCATAACATTCACCTTCTAAACCCAGTGTATCACGATAAGTGCCGGATTCCGTTTGCAAGTCACCGCCCACTAAGAATGAATCGCCTTCACAAATAGTTTCAGCAGCATAAGTGTAGTTGGCATCCAATTGTATTATTGAAATAGAATCGGTGATGGAACAACCCAATTGGTCGGTAATGGTCACGTAGTAAACACCCGCGCACAAGCTATCACCTGCATAAGCATCTGTTGAACCGTTACTCCATTCAAACGAGTAGGGTGGTGTGCCTCCGGAAATGAAGGCGGTGGCATTTCCGTCACAACATTCCTCAGCATCCGGACAATCCAGCAGGAGGTTCGTCACTCCTCTGGAATCCCAGTAGTAAACATCTAATCTGCGAACACCTGAAGCGTTAATCGGGATAACCTGGATACTGCCTTCTGCGCCACTTGGTGTGCTGACTTGTTTAATCTGTACGTTGTTTTCATCATAAGCTTTTACCCATCCGTTGTTGCGGTCATTATCCACCAAAGTCAAGGAAAACACGGTTCTGTCGCGGTCAAAAGTGAAGGTCATAATCCCTCCCACATTGCTGTCATCAGGATTATCTACCAATCCGTCACCACTGTTGTCGGTAATGTCTTCAGGGATAATGAGCAAGTTGCCGATTCCAACTTCAAGGTCAGGGTCATTAGAGCCGGTTACGTTTGAATTGAAAATGATGACTTCATTTGGTTTATTCGTATTGCTCACCGCGTTTACGGTTACTCCCGGAGCGATTTCCAGCCCGGTGAGGATTTGACCGTGTGCAAAATCGTCAAGTTCAACTCCGCAGGTTGGAGGCGGACAACTGAATTTCACATCCGTGATTCCTCTTGAATCAGCGAAAGTGACCACCACTTTTTTTACATTGGGAATATCAAGGTCATAGACCTGAACTGAAGCATCCGCGCCACTTGGAGTGGGAACAGAGGTAATGAGCACATTATTTTCATCATAAGCGCGAATCGTGCCGTTACTGCGGTCATTATCCACCATCGTTAATCCATAGAAAGTGCGGACTTCATCAAAGATGAAGGTGATAATTCCACCAGCGCTTTGGTCATCGGGTACATCCACAAATCCGTCACCTGAATTGTCAGTCAGGTTCATCGGGAATATAGCAAGATTGCCAATGCCAACCTGCAAGTCAGGGTCAGGAGTCGGACCGATGAAATCGGAATTAAAGACAATCAATGTGCTGGGCCAGCCCGCGTAAGCCTGTTGTTGAATCGTCACACCCAAATCAGGGAAATAGGACGGAATGATTTCACCATGCTGCAAGCCTTCAAAATTCAGGGTGCAGACAGTGGGTGCGCCATTGCCATTTCCACCACCGGAAGAAACACAACCGCAACTGATATGATTAATCTCAAAATCAACAGAAAGCGGGTCAGCCACATTCAATGTGGTGGCGATGATGCTGTCACAGCCATCGGCAGTTGAGAGGGTATCATAATAAACTCCGGAAACCGTTTGGAAAGCTTTTCCGGCAAAAACGCCATCTCCGGAACATACATCAAAGCTTTGGGCGGTGAGTGCAACAGGAAGCACGGTTAGGGTGGTTGTGATAACGCTGTCACAACCGCCAACGGAAGTCAGGGAATCAAGATAGACTCCGCTTTCGGTTTGAAGCGCTCCTCCAGCGAAATAACTTTCACCTTCACAGATGGAAACTTCAAGTGATTTCGAATATGCAAGGAAAGCCTCAAGATTAGTTGTAACAATGCTGTCGCAACCTTCAGAGGAGATGAGTGAATCAATGTAAATTCCGCTTTCAGTTTGAAAATCGCCACCTGCAAAATAACTTTCACCGGAGCATATAGAAGCCTGAACATCAATTAAATATGCGCCTGTAAATATTAATTCTGTGATGATAATGCTGTCACAACCGGCAACGGTGATGACAGTGTCAAAATATGTTCCTGATTCGGTTTGCAACGCGCCTCCTACTAAGTAGCTTTCAGTGCAAGTGAGCACAGTAACATTGGAGATAGGGTCTTCATCCGGCTGGGTAATTTCAATTGAAAGTGTTCTTTCACAGTTGCTTGAATCCGTTACTGTCAATTCATAAATTCCTGCTGAAAGGTCACTCAGGTTTTGATTGGAGGCTCCGGTATTCCACAAATAATTGTAAGTCGGAATTCCACCGGTTACATCAACATTGATTGAACCCGTGGAAGCGCCTCTGCAACTCACCGGAATGGTAGTTACTGAAAATTCAAGCAATAAAGGTTCTTCCAATTCAACCGTATCGAAAGCCAAACAACCAGCAGCATCCGTAACTTCCAAAGTATAGACGCCAGCCCCGATGTTTTGAAGGTTTTGGGTGGTATATTGTCCGTTATTCCAGGAGAAGGTATAGCCGGGCGTACCACCTGTGACTGAACAATCCACAAAACCGTCATTTGCTCCATTACAGGAAATATTTAATCCATTGGGATACAATGAAGGCGTGAGGATGGTTTCAATCGGTGGCGGGGAGGTAATCACAATAGATGCTGTTCCAACACAACCATTGACATCAATTACATTTACAAAATTTTCACCTGCTGAAGCGTTGGTGATATTCTGAGTTGTTTCGTCATTCGTCCACAAGTAGGTGTATGGTGGAATTCCACCGGAAGCTGTCAGATTGATTTGAGCGTTGGAATCGGTGGGGCAAATCAGGTGAAAATCTCCCTGAAGAACAGCCGAGATGGATGTGATAATTGCCGGTGGTTCATTCAGCGAAATTGAACGAACTGCTGTACATCCCTTTGAATCTGTGATTGTTACCGAATAATTTCCTGCACCGACATTAAACAAGTCCTCTAAGATTGCGCCATTCGACCAAAGGAAACTAAAGGGAGGCGTACCGTTAGTTGCTGTAACATTAACCTGACCATTCAAAAAGCCATTACAACTTACATTAAATCCGCCTTGATGGGTGGTTGTAGAAATGGTGGCATCTACGTTTGGAGATGAAGCAACTGCAACGACCTCAGAAGCGGTACAACCTCTGCTGTCAGTTACTACGATTGTATAATTTCCTCCGGGAATATTATTGTTGTCAGGAGTAGCAACATTATTACTCCAGGCGTAAGTGTAGGGTGGAGTTCCACCGAAAGCGGCTACTCCCGCGGAACCGTTGCTTCCTCCACAGGATGCGCTGACCGATGAAGTGAAGATTGCCAACAGTGGCGGTTGAGTGATAGCGGCAACTCCCGTTACCTGGCATCCATTAGAGGCTGTAACCGTCACCGTATAACTTCCGACTCCGAGATTCGAAGCGGTTTGGGTATTTGCACCGTTTGACCAGCTATAAGTATAAGGCGGAACGCCACCTGAAGGTGTTGCAGTCGCTGAACCGGTATTGGTGCCGAAGCAAGCTACCGGATTGCTCGTAATGTTTAAAGTTGGAGCACCTGAGTTATTCAAAGAAACAGATAAGGTTTGTGAACAGGTCGCTCCATCAAATACCGTCACGGTATAACTGCCAGAATTCAATCCGGTAATTGTCGGACCTGTCCCGCCATTGCTCCAGAAAAATGAATATCCACTGCCTGACCCACCTGTTGCGGAAGCAGTGATACTGCCGTTTGCCAAATTGCAACTGGGAGCTGAAGTAAGAGCATTTATAACAATTTGTGCATTCTGATTGATGGTGACACTACCCGTTGTTTGTCTGCAATTGATATTATCACTGACGGTTACTGTGTATGTTCCTGCTGATAATCCGGTGATGGTTGGTGTGGTTTGAGGCGGGTTTGTACTCCAGAAATAAGTATAGTTTCCATTGCTTCCTGTTGGAGTGACAGTCGCTGAGGCATTACTTCCACCGTAACAAAGTACAGCCGAAGTCGTGGAAAAACTCAGGTTGATTTGTGATGGTACATTCAATGTATAAGCATAAGTATTGCTGCTGCTTAATGGACAGGCATTATCCTGCACGGTTACCAAAAAATTATAAGAGCCGGACGCATTAGCAGGAGGGGTCCAGCAAAAAGTACCGGTAGGATGAGGCGAACCGGAAGTGGTGAATGTAGCGCCCGGAATTCCGCTATTCCAGTTCATCGTAACAGTATTGGAAGGGTCAGGGTCAAAACTGTTGATATTGAAACAAAAACTTCCGTTTGGACAGAGAGTAGTGGAGTAGCTGTTTGTTCCATTGATACCGGTTGCAGTTGGTGCGCTATTGGAACAACTGATTACGATAATCTGCATATCGCGCATTGTGGAGCCGATTAAAACACCGTTTCTGAATTCCTGAACCAAAACCGTAACAACCGCATTTTGAATAGCGCTTGGAGTATAAATCATTTGACCGGTATTATTGTCAAAACCAAAACTGCCGGTAACTGACAACGGATTTGTAGCGCTGAATCCGGCTCTGAAAGGAATATTTGAGCCGGAGCCATTAAGGGGATTAATCAATGAATAAACCAATACATCACCATCAATATCCACGCTGCCATGATTGTAAAAAGCAGTTTGTCCGGCACATACATAGGGTACGGGTAATGTAGTAAAAATAGGAGAGTTGTTACAAGGGCTGATGGTATTGTTCAGCCTCGCCTCGACATACAAATTTTGATTTCCCGGATTGCTCAAGTTGGTAATTGCATTATTCCGGCAGCATAAACTATAGCCTATCACCCAGTCGGTACATTGGGCTGGAAGTGTAATGACATTGGAATAAACGTATTGCTGTGTTCCGGGTAAACTTCCTCCGTTACAGCGGCTGTTGTTATACTGTGATGGACAGATATTGGAAACTTCCGTAGCGCTGATTTGGCTCAGTGTGAGCGACAGGTTTCTGTTGCAACTGGCTGAACGAATTGAAACAGATGCGCTGCCGGGCGCCTGAATTCCCGCACAGTCACGATATAGATTCAAGGTAATGCGATATTGATTTCCTCCAAGACATTCGTAGGAAATATCCGCCCCCACGGCATGAGTGGCTGAAGCATTGAAAGAAATCAAAAAAAGTAGAATAAATAATACAAGTAACGGGGTTAAGTGCTTGATTGAGTGAAACATAAATTGGTTTTTGATATTATTTTACTTTAAAAAAAAAGTAATTTATTTATTAAAAGAAATAATGAAAATATGAAGCGGTAAAATATACAATAATTTTTGGTTAAAATAGACTTTTAAAGAAAATTTCCGGTTTTTTCATTAATCAATTTTGCAAATTATTGAAAAAAAAAGATGCCATTCCGGTTAAGAAATGGCATCTTTTTTTTAATTAAATTGATTTTACTCCCGGATTAAAGTCTTGATTTCTCGTGCCAATCCTTCGCTTTTGATGATTTCAATCAAATAAGCTCCTGAAGCAAGCGGATTTTCAATTTTCAGTTTGTAATTGTTCATTCCTTTTTGAATATCAATTCTTTGTTCCATTACTTTTCTGCCCATCATATCGCGCAGGATAATATTTCCTTCGCTTTCATCGCCAGATTCAATTTCAATCATCAGGGATTGCCTAAAGGGATTCGGGTACATTTTAACCGCAAACAATCCGTGGTCTCTGAACTGACCGGCATCCCTCGGAGGTTGCAATTGCAATACTTCGAATTGAGCAACAGCTACACAACCGTTGATGTCGGTTACGGTTACCTCATAGAATCCAGCGCTGAGATTATCTATGTTTTGAGAAGTTTCACCATTCGACCATTCAAATGAATAGGGTGAAGTGCCGCCATCAACCAGAATTTCAATAGCTCCATCCTCACTGCCAAGCGTAGTTTCATCAACTACAAATCCCGCGATTTCAATTGGTAAAGGTTGAACGAGTGGGACAAACACGTTTGCTTCGCAGCCATTCGCATCAATTACCTGTACTGTATAAAAGCCTTCCGTCAGATTTTCAATGTCTTCGGTGGTTTCACCGGTTGACCATATGAACGAATAGGGGGGAGTGCCACCCTGAATAATCAGGTCAATAGCACCATCACTGCCACCAAAACAAGCAGGTGTTGTAGTAAGCGCGCCTAATGCAAGTGGACCGGGTTGCGCAACAAAGAATGACGCTGTTGAAGAGCATCCGCTTTCATCAGTAACGGTGACTGAATAGTTGCCGCCATTCAATCCGAATTGTTCCGCCAACGGAGGCAACTGGTTTGACCACGTAAACACTGGGTCAATCGCGCCCGTTACTGTCAGGAGGATTGAACCATCCCCGGCAAGGAAGCAACTGACATCGGTAATATCAGCAGAGATTTCAAACTCAGTTACGATGAGAATCGTGAAAACGATACTGTCACAGCCGCCTGACGAAATGAAAGTATCAGCGTAAACACCAGATTCGGTTTGTAAGGCTCCGCCTGCGAAATAGCTCTGTCCTTCACAGATGAAAACATCCTCAGACACGATGATTGATTCGGTAACATCCAATTCAATAATTACGATACTGTCACATCCGGCTTCCGTCAGGTAGGCATCAGAATAAATTCCGGACTCGGTCTGGAACGCGCCTCCTGCAAAGAAACTATCGCCTACACAAATAGAAACCATAAGGGTTTGTTCAAAAGAAGGCAATACAATAAGCTGGGTGACAATGATGCTGTCGCAACCATCTTCTGTCAGTAAATTATCGAAGTAAGTCCCTGCTTCTGTCTGTAAGGCTCCACCCACAAAGTAACTTTCGCCTTCGCAGATTTCAGCTTCAAGATTCAGGGTGAATGTCGGGTTCACTGTCAATTCCGTAATCACGACACTGTCGCATCCGCCTGCTGCAATGAAGCTGTCCACATAAATTCCGGATTCGGTTTGTAATGCGCCACCGGCAAAGTAGCTTTCACCTTCACAGATAGTTACAGCTTCATTTTCAGTAAATGATTCTATGATGGAAAGTTCTGTAATTACAATACTGTCACAACCTTCAACGGATACAAACGAATCAACGTAAATACCGGCTTCTGTCTGTAAATCTCCGCCCGCAAAGTAGCTGTCGCCTTCACAGATTTCAGCGGAAACATTCACTTCGATTGGGGATAATACTGTCAATTCAGTAATAACAATACTGTCACAACCCGCTTCGCTGAGGAAGAAGTCTGTATAAACACCGGATTCAGTTTGGAAATCGCCTTCGGCAAAGTAAGCATCACCCTCACAGATTGTAACTTCGTTTGTTGTGGTGGTGGAAGGTATAACCGTCAGCTCAGTAGTGATGATGACATCGCAACCCGCAGGAGTTTGGAAGGTGTCCACATAAGTGCCGGATTCGGTCTGGAAATCACCACCGGCAAAATATCCTTCGCCTTCACAAATTTCAACGGATTCATTTTCTTCCAGAAGTTCCAGCACACTCAGGTTTGTAATCACCACACTGTCGCATCCGGCAGATGCCGTCAAAGTATCAAAATAAAGTCCCGGTTCCGTCTGAAATTCACCGCCTGCAAAATAAGAGTCGCCCACACAGATTTCTACAGTGACATCTTCAACCGTGGTTTCAAGAATGGTGAGTACTGTAGTGACGATACTGTCACATCCCGATGATGCAGTGAGGGTATCAAAATAAATACCTGCCTCTGTTTGTAATGCGCCACCCGCGAAGAAACTATCACCTTCACAAATTTCAACAAGTAATTCTTCCATCAATGCAGGGAGCAGGGACAATTCTGTGATGATAACACTATCACAACCTGCTTCAGCTATTAAAGTGTCGAAATAAACACCCGCCTCTGTTTGGAAATCTCCACCGGTAAAGTAGCTATCGCCTTCACAAATAGATACCGTCAGTTCGGTAGTGATGGATTGAAGGACAAACAACTCAGTAGTGATGGTGCTGTCGCAGCCATCTTGAGTGGTGAAAAAATCAACATAGATTCCGGATTCGGTTTGGTAAGCGCCTTCTGCAAAAAGGCTGTCACCTTCACAGATTGAAGTTGAACGGCTGATTTGATATGATGTTAACACCGTTAATTCAGTGGTGACAAGGCTGTCGCATCCGTTTTCTGAAAGCAATTCATCCAGATAAGTTCCTGCTGTTGTCTGGAACGCGCCACCGGCAAAGAAACTGTCGCCTTCACAAATCTGAGCCTGAACAGTGATGTTGTAAACCGGTAATAAATTCAATTCAGTAACAACAATACTATCACAGCCTTCGATGGATTGAAGCGTGTCATAGTATGTTCCTGCTTCGGTCTGTAAGTCACCACCTGCAAGGTAAGATTCACCTTCACAGATTTCAGCGGAAACATTTGTAACAGCCGCAGGTGATAATACTGAAAGTTGAGTAATCACCGTGCTGTCGCATCCATTTGCTCCAACGAATACGTCTGTATAAACACCTGATTCCGTTTGGAAGTCACCACCGGCAAAATAGCTTTCGTCTGCACAAATCTGAACTTGCAGTTGTGTTGAAGAAGTCGGCAATACAGTCAATACCGTTGTCAGGATGCTGTCACATCCGTTAGAACCTGTGAAAATATCCGTATAAGAGCCGCTTTCCGATTGGAAATCACCTCCGGCAAAATAGGTTTCTCCTTCACAAATCTGCGCTTGCAGTTGTGATGTTGAAACGGACAATACAGTCAATTCAGTTGTCAGGATGCTGTCGCAGCCATTAGAGCTTGTTAAAATATCCGTGTAAGAGCCGCTTTCCGTCTGGAAGACGCCTCCTGCGAAGAAAGATTCTCCATCACAAATCTCTACTTGTCTGGTTTCAACCAAAACAGGATTTACCGTCAGTTGAGTGACAAGAATATCAAAGCATCCGTCTTCAAAACCTAATGTGTCATAGTATGAGCCTGATTCCGTTTGGAAGTCACCGCCCACAAAGAATGATTCACCTTCACAGATAGATTCAGACGCATTGGTATAATTGGCATCCAATTCAATGATGGTCAATGAATCTGTTGTGGAACAACCCAATTGGTCAGTGATGGTTACATAATAAACACCAGCGCAAAGGCTGTCACCTGCATAGGCATCCGTTGAGCCGGTACTCCATTCAAAAGAGTAGGGGGATGTGCCTCCGGAAACGAGCGCTGTGGCATTTCCGTCACAACACTCAACTTCTTCCTCATCAGGACAATCCAGCAGGAGGTTCGTCACACCCCTGGAATCCCAGTAGTAAACATCTAATCTGCGAACCCCAGAAGCATTGATATTAATCACCTGGATACTGGCTTCCGCGCCACTCGGTGTGCTCACGTGTTTGATCTGTACATTGTTTTCATCATAAGCTTTTACCCATCCGTTATTCCGGTCATTGTCCACCAAAGTCAGGGAAAACACGGTTCTGTCGCGGTCAAAAGTGAAGGTCATAATCCCTCCCACATTGCTATCGTCCGGTCTGTCTACCAGTCCGTCACCGGTGTTGTCGGTAATATCTTCCGGGATAATCAGCAGGTTGCCGATTCCCACTTCAAGGTCAGGATCATTAGAGCCGGTTACGTTGGAATTGAAGATGATGACTTCATTCGGTTTATTTGTATTGCTCACTGCGTTTACGGTTACTCCCGGAGCGATTTCCAGTCCGGTGAGGATTTGTCCGTGTGCAAAATCGTCAAGTTCAACCCCGCAGGTAGGAGGCGGACAACTGAATTTCACGTCCGTGATTCCTCTTGAATCCGCGAAAGTGACCACCACTTTTTTCACATTGGGAATATCGAGGTCATAGACCTGAACTGAAGCATCCGCGCCACTTGGAGTGGGAACAGAGGTAATGAGCACATTATTTTCATCATAAGCGCGAATCGTGCCGTTGTTACGGTCATTATCCACCATCGTCAAGCCGTAGAATGTGCGGACTTCATCAAAAATGAAGGTGATAATTCCACCAGCGCTTTGGTCATCGGGCACATCCACAAATCCATCTCCTGAATTGTCAATCAGGTTCATCGGGAAAATAGCAAGATTACCGATGCCAACCTGCAAGTCAGGGTCTGGAGTCGGACCGATGAAATCGGAATTAAAGACAATCAATGTGCTGGGCCAGCCTGCATAAGCCTGTTGTTGAATCGTCACACCCAAATCAGGGAAATAAGAAGGAATGATTTCACCATGCTGCAAGCCTTCAAAATTCAGGGTGCAGACAGTGGGTGCGCCATTGCCATTTCCACCACCGGTAGAAACACAACCGCAACTGATATGCTTAATGTCAAAATCAACAGAAAGCGGAGCAGCCACATTCAATGTAGTGGCGATGATGCTGTCACAGCCATCGGCAGTTGAAAGTGTGTCATAATAAATTCCGGATACCGTTTGGAAGGCTCCTCCTGCAAAAACGCCATCACCGTCACAAACGTCAAAACTTTGTGGAGTGACAGGTGCAGGAAGAACAGTTAAAATCGTAGTCAGGGTGCTGTCACAGCTATTAGAGCCGGTTAGAACATCAGTGTAAGAACCACTTTCAGTTTGTTCCGCGCCACCCGCGAAGTAGCTTTCGCCTTCGCAGATTTCAACTTCAACGGTTGAAAAAGAAAGTGGTAATACCGCTAATTCAGTTGTTACTGTGCTGTCGCAGCCATTGGAGCCGGTTAACACATCGGTGTAAGAACCGCTTTCCGTTTGTTCCGCTCCACCCGCGAAGTAACTTTCGCCTTCGCAGATTTCAACTTCAACGGTTGAGAATGAAAGAGGTAATACGGTCAATTCAGTTGTTACTGTGCTGTCACAACCATTAGAGCCGGTTAATATATCGGTGTAAGAGCCGCTTTCCGTTTGTTCCGCGCCACCCGTGAAGAAGCTTTCGCCTTCGCAGATTTCAACTTCAACAGTAGAGAAAGAAAGTGGTAATACGGTCAATTCAGTGGTCACCGTGCTGTCGCAACCATTAGAACCGGTTAACACATCGGTGTAAGAACCGCTTTCCGTTTGTTCCGCTCCACCCGCGAAGTAGCTTTCACCTTCGCAAATTTCAACTTCAACAGTAGAGAAAGAAAGAGGTAAAACGGTCAATTCAGTCGTTACCGTGCTGTCGCAGCCATTGGAGCCGGTTAACACATCGTTGTAAGAGCCGCTTTCGGTTTGTTCCGCGCCACCCGCGAAGTAGCTTTCGCCTTCGCAGATTTCAACTTCAACGGTTGAGAATGAAAGTGGTAATACGGTCAATTCAGTCGTTACCGTGCTGTCGCAGCCATTAGAGCCGGTTAACACATCGGTGTATGAACCGCTTTCGGTTTGTTCCGCTCCACCCGCGAAGTAGCTTTCGCCTTCGCAGATTTCAACTTCAACAGTAGAGAAAGAAAGTGGTAATACGGTCAATTCAGTTGTTACTGTGCTGTCGCAACCATTAGAGCCGGTTAATACATCGGTGTAAGAGCCGCTTTGTGTTTGTTCCGCACCACCCGCGAAGTAGCTTTCGCCTTCGCAGATTTCAACTTCAACGGTTGAGAAAGAAAGAGGTAATACGGTCAATTCAGTTGTTACCGTGCTGTCGCAGCCATTTGAGCCGGTTAACACATCGGTGTAAGAACCGCTTTCCGTTTGTTCAGCGCCACCCGCGATGTAACTTTCGCCTTCGCAGATTTCAACTTCAACAGTAGAGAAAGAAAGTGGTAATACGGTCAATTCAGTTGTTACTGTGCTGTCGCAACCATTAGAGCCGGTT
>JBGTCY010000124.1:0-20980 GCA_041748615.1 Chitinophagales bacterium | reverse complement strand
AACGCCATCATCCCGACTGGGGGAAAGGGGGCGGTGTATTATCTCACCCCAATTTCTAACATCAAATTAGTGAATTTAATGTTTTATTCCAAGTTCACGCTATACGAATTGTTGAGCTATATTAGTCTGCGGATTTGAGGTATTAATCAAGAAATGAAAAATGACAAAGAAAGGCAACCATTTACATTCATCATTTTATGTTTTGTGTTATTAATTTACAATAAGGAGGATGAGAAAACTAAACCACAATAAAACGATGATACAACCCTCAAAAAGAATCGTGGAAGTTGAAGAATATTACTTCTCCAAAAAGCTGGCTGAAGTGAAATCGCTCGACACGCCCGAAAAGCGCATCATCAATCTCGGCATCGGCAGTCCCGACCTCGCTCCTGCAGAAAACACGGTGGAGGCGTTGGTTGCCTCCTCCCGGAATCCCGCCAACCATGGCTATCAGAGCTACAAAGGCATCCCCGCGTTGCGAAGCGCGATAGCCTCATTCAGCAAAAGAATTTACAATTTGTCACTCGACCCTGAAAAGATGATCTTGCCGCTCATGGGTTCAAAAGAGGGCATCATGCACATCTCGCTTGCCTTCGTGAATGAGGGCGATGAAGTGATGGTTCCCAACCCCGGCTACCCTACTTATTCCTCCGTAGCGAAAATTGCAGGCGCGCGGTTAATGACTTATGATATGAAAGAAGAACTCGATTGGTTTCCTGACATCGAATCGCTTCGCAAAAAAGATTTGTCTCGCGTGAAGCTGATGTGGGTGAGCTTTCCGCACATGCCCACCGGGCGGGTGGCTTCAAGTGACGAACTGCAGGCGTTGGTTGACCTCGCGCAGGAAAACCGCTTTCTCATTGTAAACGACAACCCTTACAGCCTTGTGCTGAATGACAAACCCTTGAGCATCCTCTCCATGCAGGGCGCTGAAGAAGTTGCGCTCGAATTGAACTCACTCAGCAAGTCGCACAACATGGCGGGATGGCGCGTGGGATGGGTTGCCGGGAAAAAAGAATATATTGACGCCATTCTGCGCGTAAAAAGCAATATGGACTCCGGAATGTTACTCGGCATTCAACATGCCGCGGTGGAAGCATTGAGCAACGGGAAGGAATGGTTTGACCGGCAGAATCACATTTATGCCGAAAGAAAAATTGCGGCATGTAAAATTCTGGATGAATTGGGTTGCACATACTCTAATAAACAATCCGGCATGTTCGTATGGGCGAAAATGCCATCGGGCATTCCTGATGTGGAAAAATGGATAGATGAAATTCTTTATGGAGCGAAAGTATTCATCACCCCCGGCTTCATTTTCGGTGACGCGGGAAAAAGGCATATCAGAATTTCGCTGTGCAGTGAGGTTAAAGTGATGGAAGATGCTTTGCAAAGAATCAGAAGTTTAATGTTATGAGACTAATGTTTAAAATTCAGTATTGGACAAAGTCAATATTCATCCCTTTTATTGACAAAGCTCGGACTCCCCTCCCACGCCTTGGCGGGGAGAGGGCGGGGGTGAGGCTTGTTTAAAATAATTATTATGAATATCACAATCATCGGCATCGGCTTAATTGGAGGCTCCATCGCGCTCGACTTGCGGAAAGCGAATCTTGCGAAGGAATTGATTGGCGTTGACAATAACAAAGCCCACGGAAAGAAAGCGATGAAACTCGGATTGGCGGACAAGATGCTTCCGATCGAGAAAGCCGTTCCATCGGCTGACCTTGTCATTCTGTCCATCCCTGTCAATGCCATGCAGACCACCCTGCCCTATGTGCTGGATCATGTCAATAAAAATGCAATTGTGATTGATACCGGCTCTACCAAATGCCAGGTATGCCGCGTGGTTGCCAATCATGCAAAGCGGAAGCAATATGTTGCCGCGCATCCGATAGCGGGTACTGAAAATTCAGGTCCTGAAGCTGCCATAGAGGGGCTGTTCCGCAACAAAACCAACATCATCTGCGAAAAAGAAAAATCTTCGAAACAGGCGCTGGATATTGCGAAAAAAATATTCAATACGCTCGGCATGAAAACCGTTTTCATGGAACCGAAAGATCATGACAAGCACGTGGCGTATGTATCGCATCTGTCGCACGTCAGTTCTTTCCTGCTCGGGCAAACCGTGCTTGATATTGAAAAAGACGAAAAGAGCATTTTCAACCTCGCGGGTAGCGGTTTTTCTTCCACGGTGCGGTTGGCAAAAAGCTCTCCCGATATGTGGGTGCCCATTTTCGAGCAGAACACTGAATATCTCAGCCAGGCTTTAGTGGAATACATCATGCACCTGCAGCGGTTTCATTACCATCTGATGAAGCGCGACACGAAAGAACTGCTGCGCATGATGACGCGCGCCAATGAAATCCGCAGGGTGCTGGACGGCATCGAACTAAAAACAAGTAAACATCGTAAATAACACGAAAATCCAAACCTAAAACTCCAAACTTTTCAAATGAAATCCGCATTGAACATCCAACCTCTTTCAAGCTGGCTGAAGACGACCAAGCCGCTTATCATCAGCGGACCCTGCAGCGCGGAGAGCGAGTCGCAGATGGTGAGCACAGCGAAGCAGCTTGCCGCATTAAACAAAGTGCATATCCTTCGCGCGGGCATCTGGAAGCCCCGCACCCGTCCAGATCAATATGAAGGCGCGGGCGAAACCGGGCTGAAGTGGCTCATCTCAGCAAAGAAAGAAACAGGCTTGCCCGTCACTACCGAAGTGGCGAATGCCGCCCATGCGGAAGCCTGCCTGAAAGCGGGTGTTGACATCTTATGGATTGGCGCGCGCACTACGGTGAATCCTTTTTCCGTACAGGAAATCGCGAATGTGTTGAAAGGCGTGGATATTCCGGTGTTCGTGAAAAATCCAGTGAACCCCGATCTGGAGTTATGGATAGGCGCCCTGGAGCGCTTGAACCGCGCGGGAGTCACCAAATTAGTCGCCATCCATCGCGGGTTTTCTTCATTCGATAAAAACGGACCGTTCCGCAACGCCCCCATGTGGGACATTCCCATCGAACTGAAAGTGCGCCATCCCGAACTGGAGATCATCTGCGACCCCAGCCACATCTGCGGGCAGCGCGACCTCATCCCGTTCATCGCGCAGAAAGCATTGGACCTCGACATGGCGGGACTGATGATCGAAAGCCACATCAGCCCGGAAACGGCATTGAGCGATGCCAAACAGCAAATCACTCCCGCTGCCCTCGGAAAAATGCTGAATGAACTAATTGTTCGAGCACCATCATCGGCAGATAAGATCTTCAAAGACCACCTCACCAAGCTGCGGGAGGAAATTGACAAATTAGACGATGACGTCATGCACACGCTCGCAGCGCGCATGAAAATTTCGGAGCAAATCGGAAATTACAAGCGCGACAACAATGTCACGATTTTGCAGGTGAGTCGCTGGGAAGAAATCATTCAAACCCGCCTCGCGCAAGGCAACGCCATGGGGCTGAGCGAAGATTTCGTGAACGATCTTTTAAAGCTGATCCATCAGGAATCCATCACCGTGCAACAAAGAGTGATGAATGAGAAAGCAGAGAAGGTTTGAGGTTTCTGACCATGTCGGTCTAACTTTACCCGTATTTCTACTTAGCTATTTAGCTTATACATTCAATAAAAGATTCTACCCATTCTGTTGTTGACGGTGATATTGAGCCGCGCAACACTCAATTGCGGGAGGAGCGTCTTTTGCCTGCTCTTGTATTTTTTCAGGATGTCAACGGCATAATCGGGCAGTTTTATGCGTGTGTAGGTTTTGGTTTTTTTCGAGCGCACTTTCAGGTACTAGCCGCCATTCGTTTTTTCGAAGTTGCGGGGCTTAAGCTGCATGAGGTCGGAGACACGCAACGCCACCGTGCAGCCGAATACGAAGATGTCTTTGGTCTTTTGCAGGTAGTCCGGCAGCGCTTGTTCAAACAGCTTATCATGGATGAGAAACTGAAGCTGTTCGGGCGTCAGCGTAATAATTAGGTATTTCTTCATGGCGCACGTAAAAGTTTTTATAAAAATCGCCCGTGATGATGCCCCTGTCGCGGTTGAAATAGCCGAAAAACAACCGGGTGATTTTGATGTGCATCCCGGCATAATTGTCGAATGAGCCTTGGCGGTAAAGGTAATCGGTATAGGCGGTGTAAAATTTCTTCCAATATGTTTTTTCCGCGTTCATCTCACGCTTATTGAGGCGGTTTGCAGGACGGATGCGGAGCGTGAATTTTTTTTCATCCAATCACGCAAGACTTCTGCGCTGCCATTGAGCAGAGCTGTCTTGTGTGCTTCTGGCCAACGCATGATCCACTAGAGGCGGATGCAAAAAAACAGGCACAAGAAGGCAAACGCAAAAGGCAGGCGCGTCATTCTTGCGCCAGCATGGCAGCGCAACAAGATAGAATCTTGCAGAAAAAACAGGCACAAGAAGGCAAACGCAAAAGGCAGGCGCGTCATTCTTGCGCCAGCATGGGCAACAAGATAGAATCTTGCAAAAAAGAAAGACAAGAAGCCAAACGCAAAATGCAGGCGCGTCATTCTTGCGCTAGCATTCCACACCCCGAGATTATCTTTAATGAATTAAAATCATCAATTTTTTGTAGTTTTCATAAAAAATTCAAGTTGATACATTAATTAAGTTTTTTTAATCATTTAAAATCCATTCTTTTGAAAAATCTGTTCCTTTCATTCATCGCGTTTACTTTTTTATCTGTAAACATTTCTGCCCAGGATTGGGAGCAAAAAGCCTCGTATCCCGGAGTGCCCCGCCATCATCCGGTGACCTGGGGCATCGGTGATTACGGTTATGTGTTAACAGGTGGTGATGCCAACAACACACCATTGAAAGATTTTTATCAGTATGATGTTGCCAATGATACCTGGGCGCAGTTGCCTGATTTTCCCGGAACGGCAAGAATGTATTCGATAGGCACGGCTTATAATGGGGTCGGGTTCATTGGATTTGGTTCCACCGCTACCAGCTATCTGAATGATTTTTGGAAGTATGATACCGAACTGGAAGAATGGATTCAGTTAGCATCCTGTCCCTGTCTCGGCAGGCAGCATCCCGCCTTCATTGCGCATGAAGGAAAAATTTATGCGGGACTGGGAAATCATAACCTCAATCTCAAAGATTGGTGGGAATACGACATCAGCGCCAACACCTGGACACAGATGCCTGACCTTCCCGGACCGCAGCGCCATCATCCTTTTCATTTTTCATTGGGAGATTTTGTGTATGCAGGCATGGGGCATGGCGATCCGGGCATCACGATTTATGACGACTGGTATCGTTTCGACCCGGCAACCAATGAATGGCAAATGATGAATACATTTCCCGGACAAGGCAGGGTAGCGGGCACGCAGTTTTCTTATGGCAATCATGGATACGTGTTGAGTGGTGATGGCGAAGACCACAGTTACATGCAAACCGGGGAGTTTTGGCAATATGATGCCGAAACGGATTCGTGGGAAGCGCTGACTTCCCATCCCGGACAAAGCCGCTGGGCGCCCAATGCTTTTGTGGTTGATGATAAAGTATTTTTTACTTCCGGGGTGAATAAATTTTTAGGAATGATTTACAATGATGTCTGGAGTTTTACCTTGCCTGAAATTGAAGAACCGATTGATACAACGCAGCCTGTTGCTGTTTTTGATTTGCAGGAAGAAGTATTTTCATTTCAACTGTTTCCAAATCCCGGTGTGGATGTGCTGCATGTGAAATCAAATTTCATGGGAGCATCAACTGTCAGCATGGAGATTTTTGATTACAGCGGAAAACTCTTGTTAAACGGACCTTTCACAAACACCATTCAAATCGAAAGTTTCAACAGCGGAATTTATTTGCTGAGAATGACGGATGAAGCGGGAAATCACTATTATCAGCGATTTCAGAAACTTTAAAATTTGAAGCTGAACGGAAACACATTTAGCTTGGTATTGAAGTGAGACATCAACGCGCTTTGCTTTCCTGTTTCTTTGTAATCTTATTGGCGGTTTCTTTTTTTAATATCCGGCAAGCCAATTCTTATTCCAGCGGAGCGCCATCTGGATTTTCAGGAGCACCTGCCACTTCAGGCAACACCTGTTCGATTGTGGGATGTCATTTAAGCAATGTGCAGCCGGTGTTTGACAACATCCTCACGAATATCGGACACGAAGGATATACTCCGGGAGCGCGTTATGAAATCATGACTTACATCGGGCATCCACTCAGAAATACATTTGGTTTTCAGCTTACCGCTCAAAACGCGGCTGGCGATTATGCCGGTAGTTTTTTTAATCTTTCCGGTGCGACACAAACGCTGACTTCGGGCAGATACATCACGCATGTTGAACCGGCAATTTCGGACAGCACACAACAGGTTTCGTGGACATTTGAATGGGAAGCGCCCGCAAACGGATTCGGAGATGTTACTTTTTTTGGCGCTTACAATGCGGCAAACGGAGATGGCGCCTCACAAGGCGACAGCATTTATTTTTCGAGTATCACTTATTCGGAAAAAATTCAAACAACAGTACCCGGACATTCAGGTAAAAATTCATTCACCAAAATTTATCCCAATCCGGCTCAGGATTTTTTTTATATCTCCTTTGCGGATTTCAACTGCAATTCAGTCTGTATTGAATTTTATGATTTCGGTGGAAAATTGATTGAGCAAAAATTCATTGGAGAAAGTGATGGTGCAACTCACTTTTTTTCTGTTCAAGAACTTCAGCTTGGTACCGGACGATATGTCGTAAAGATTTATGCTTGTGATTCGGTGAAACAGGTTCCGTTGATTGTCCTTTGATTTCACGGCTGAAAACAACCCGTTCTCGTTTGTTGTTTATGAATGTTGCAGGAAAGAGTATTTTTAACTCATGCAAAACCAGGTTTTCGACTACATCGTGATTGGCTCCGGATTCGGGGGGAGTGTTTCAGCCATGCGCCTGAGCGAAAAGGGTTATTCGGTGTTGGTGTTGGAAAAAGGCAAGCGCTATGCCGCGAAAGATTTTCCTAAAACTAATTGGAATATCCGCAAGTACCTCTGGATGCCGTTGGTCAAATGTTTTGGAATTCAAAAACTTACTTTTTTCAAAGAAGTTTTCGTCATCAGCGGAGTGGGTGTGGGGGGCGGCAGTTTAGTTTATGCCAATACGCACATGGTTCCGCCCGATGCGTTTTTCAAAAATCCGGTGTGGGCGCACCTCCGTGACTGGAAGCAAACATTGCAGCCGTTTTATGAGCGGGCAAAATTCATGCTCGGCACCGTGCGCTTTCACAAAGTAAATACCGAAGATGCGGTGCTGAAAGAAATCGCCCGCGACATGGGCAAGGAAGCATCGTTTGACAATGTGAATGTGGGCGTTTATTTCGGGGACACGACCAAAGAAGTGGACCCTTACTTCAACGGCTTGGGTCCGAAACGGAAAGGATGTATCGAATGTGCGGGCTGCATGGTCGGCTGTCGTCATAACGCGAAAAACACGCTCGATAAAAACTACCTGTGGTTCGCGGAAAAGTTTGGCGCGAAAGTGATACCGGAAACTATAGTGACAAAAATCGAACACAAAGACGGACTGTATCACATCACCACGCAATCCAGCACATCCTGGATTTTTAAGAATGAAAAAGTCTATCGTTCAAAAGGATTGGTCGTAAGCGGTGGCGTGCTCGGAACGATGAACTTATTGCTGAAGCAGAAATACGAATTACAGACCATGCCGGATTTATCTGATTCGCTTGGACATAATCTGCGCACCAACTCTGAATCTTTGTGTGGCGTGTTGTCGAAAGATAAAAAACTGAATCACAGCATCGCCATCTCCAGCATCTTCAATCCCGATGAAAACACACATATTGAAGTGGTGAAATTCTCCGACCATTCGGATGCCATGTACCGGCTTGCCACTTTCGCAACAGGACCCGGAACCGCGCGTCAGCGCACCGTTCAACTCATCGGGAATATTTTCTCCAAACCGTTTACTTTTTTGAAATCCTATTTTAAATTCAATGCCGCCCGCAATTCAATTATTTTATTGGTGATGCAGACTTTGGACAATTCAATGAAAATGGTTTGGAAAAAAGGAATGTTCGGAGGCAAAATCGAAATAGACAACAAAGGACAAAATCGCGTTCCTGCCTATATAGATATTGGTCAGCAGGTAATGCACCGCTATGCTGAAAAAGTGAATGGCATTCCCATGAACGCGCTCACGGAAGTGCTGTTTAATATGTCCACGACAGCCCATATTCTGGGTGGCTGCCCGATGGGTGAAACCAAAGAAAAAGGAGTTGTGAACGAGCGCTTTGAAGTGCATGGCTACCCAAACATGTATATTCTGGATGGTTCCATTATTCCCTGCAACCTGGGCGTGAACCCCAGTCTCACGATTACCGCGCTGAGTGAATACGCGATGTCGCACATCCCCAAAAAAGAAGGTTTCACCGGAAAAGATTTGGATACCTTGCTGCTGGAAGAAACAGTGCAGCATGTGACGGGGTAAAGCCTCACCCCTCCGAAGGAGTCCCCGACATCATTTACTTGAACATTTGGCATTGTTAGTTTGACATCGAACATTAAAAATAAATAAACTAAACACCCGTCATCATGAAACTTGAACATTTGACATTGATTGTTTGACATTGAACATTTCAAGTTCGTTACTTTTTCTAAAAGTTTGGGCAAAAGCCCTTTAGAGATGCGGCATCCATTACCCCTCGCTTAAGCGGGGGTCTATAGCAAAACCGAGTGTTTACAAGGGCTTTAGCCCTGACCTAAAAAAACTACCGGAGTATTGATTAATTAATCAATGATTTTTTCAATAAAAATCATTTCATTCCTTTTCAAATATTCCCTCGTCCGTAAAGAAACATTCTCACGAATATCTTTCCAGAATAAATTATAATCCACGAGATGCAGGATTTTTTTCCTGCGCATATACGGAGTTTTTGTTTTCACAATTAATTGATGATTCTGAAGTTGGGCAACGCTTCTGAATCCGTTTTTACGTTGAATGCGGAACAAAATACCGCCATTGCTTTCTGCAATTTCTCCATCATTTTTCCATGAAACAGGATTCACGCTGCTGTTACCGATGACAACCGCCCACTTGTGGAGGCTGTCAATTTCTTTTTTAAACGATGACCAACTGACATAACAGTTAATATCATCAGGTTCTTTGCAAAGCGAAATTTCACGATACCATTCTTCATAAATTCCAAATCCGACAACGTAAGCGCAGATTAATTTTTCTTTCATGGCTTGATTGTCAAAATAATCTCTCAGAAGTTGCCGGGCATGATACGTACCCTGGCTGTGCGAAGCAATGATGATTGGTCTGCCTTCATGATAATGTTCCAAGTAATATTCAAACGCGCGTTTCACATCTTCATAGGCAAAAGCAAGCGCTTTTTCACCATCAGTACCTTTGTCGGTAAAACTCTGATACACCGCCTGACGGTAACGTGGCGCATAGACGCGGCACTCACGATTGAAAACCGATGCTTGATATTTTACCGGGTATTTGTCTATCCTTCTGTTAGCCTTTCGATTCTCCACGTCAGCCGTCCAGTTTTTTTTTGATAAGTAAATAGTCGGATAAATGTAAAATACATCAGCCGGTTTCACGGAATCATGCACAGCCTTTTCGTATTTCGGAAAAATATCGGGTTTGTCTTTTCTGAAAGGCAAAGCGCTCCAATGCGCGGGGTTTGAATAATCAGGCGCGGGCGGTTGATTTTCTGCTTTGAATGGACCTTGTTTTTGAGCAAGACAAGATGAAAACAAAACGGCAACAACAAATAGGAATATGTAGATTTTCATTCAATCTTATTGGCTGACGGTAATGACTGAAGTTGTAACCGTATTGCTTTGGTTACCCGCGCGGTCAGTGACATAAATAGAATAAGTAACCTGCTCGCTTGTTGCAAGATTATCCATCATCGGAACGGATTTTAAATAAATATGAAAAGTCCCCTGAATAGCAATCATGGCATTGTCAGGCGCTAATTGCTGAATCCTGTATTCGTAGGTGACGCCATTGCGCGAATCGGTGACAAAACAGTTTTTTACTTCATTATTATTTTCACCCAAATCACCATCTCCATCACGGTAAAAAATTTCGATGCGGACAGAATCGCTGTATGCGGTTGCCTGTTGTGGTGAAATAGATTTGAATTCAATCAGCGGGATTTCAGAAAATTTCTCCGATTCTTTTTCGCAAGCGGAAAAAAACAGCAGCGGGAGAATCAGCAGGATAAAAGAATATTTCATTTCACGCAGGTCTATGGTCTGATTTGGAAAGCGGCAAACGATTTATAAAAATCCGGTAATTCGTCATACGGAAACTCAGTCAGGTTTTGCGGATTGCCATCGTGCACAAAGTAACGTAGATAGTATGTCTGCTCAGTAGCAAGCGTGTTGGTGTTAAAAGTTGTGAGCCAAAATTCACCCTGACCGGGAACTGAAAAATAGGTACAGGTTTTTACAATGGCGTTGGTGAAATCATTCATTTCTGTAGATAATTTCAGTTGATTCAGCTTTAAATCTTTCACCAATGTGCTGTCATCTTCTACGGAAATGGCAATGGTGACGGAAGTGTTGTTAGGCATCAGAAACGGGTTGATTGCAATGCCGTCAATGCGGTTGGATTCATCGGTGCTGTAAAACTCGGAGAAGTCAGCCTTGAAAGCGACAAAAAAATTAACGGTGGGTTTTGCGTTCGGCAATCTTCCAGGATTTCCGTAAGGGTCGCGTGCGCCTTTGTTAATCCAATCCGCGATGTCCGCCACATCTTCTTCCGGCAATGGCACTCCGATGTTATCCTGCGGCATGCGGTCATTTTGATTGACAAAACAACAGTTTGTAATTCTTTCATATAAAACCGATTGAGCGGTGTTGCCGGGCACTACGCGATAAGTGAAATCGTTTGCGACATTATTTTTTACAATTGGGTGATACACCATCGTGGAGTAGGAGGAGTGCACGCTTCTGAAATCGGGTTCGAAATTTCCGTCATGACATCCGGGTTGCGCGCATTTAGTTTGAAACACACGCTTGTGCAGGTCGCCAATCGAATTTTTTTCCAATGAATAAGGAATGGGAATTGTGTCGCCATAATCAATGTCATCATAAGGATTGTCCGGCAACGGAGTTTCCTTCTCGCAGCGAGTCAGCAACAGCAGGGCAAAGCAAAAAGTGAACAGGTGAATGATTCTTTTTATCATACGAAAGCTTCTTGTAAAAACCTTCCGGGCATGAGTCCGAACGGTACTTGATTGTCAAATCCGAGAATGTTGGCAATGGTCGGCACAATATCAATGCTTTGCCCGGTTTCAGCGCTGATGGTTTGATTTTGATTGACGACCGAAGGTGGTCCGGCAACAAGGCAAAACAATCTGCGCGACATTTCATCACTGTTGTGGTCAAGCGCATATCTGCCGAAGCGGTCAATCACGGTGTTGGGTTCGAGGTTTCTGCCGTGTTCCGGAGCGACAATCAGCACCGTATCATTCGCCATGCCGGGCGTGGATTGAATCGCTTCCCACAATTTGCTCAACGCGAAATCCGCTTTGCGGATATTATTGCAATAGTCGGTGAAGTTGAAATGCCCGATGTCAATATTTTGAATATTCACGACTAAAAGCTCCGGCTTGAATTCCTGCATCACTTTAATGGCGGCTGAAATATTAATCATATCGCCATTGCTGGCATTTCCAACACCGAAAGGGTCATAGCTGGATGAATTGCCGGCTTGAATCAGGAATTGTTGAATCCATTCGCGGTGTTCCGGAGTGTTGTCAACACCGGTGTTTGCTACAAGTTCTGGTTTTTGAAATTGCGAATTGAAAAAATTACGCAACTGGTCGGTTTTGTCATTTTCATCATCCAGGAATACGCGCGGATTTTTCACCGTGTTGAATGAATCCGTTTTGAAAAAATTAAACGGCTGCAACATATTCGCTCCATACTCAGCCCCATAGCCGGGATATTTGCTGTAATTCAAAAACGGATAAGGTCCCAGCGAATCTGAAATCCACCACGCGTTGATGGCGGATTTTTCAGGCTCATGATGTTTGCGGTATAATTCAAAGATGGTCGGGAATTTGGGCGGCTGACGCAGTTGAATGTCATTGGTGGTGTAATGTCCGGTGATGGCTGTTGTATGTCCATTAAAGTGTCCTGTCGGACCAGAGGTGTAGCGAAATTCTTTAAACAGGGTTCCAAATTGCTGCAGCTTCGTTGGCGAGGGAGCGGGAAGCGTGGACATGCCGCTTGAAATTCCAGCATTGATTGGCTCATTTCCGGTGAGCGTGTAAGGCATCAGATTCCCTTCGGCTTTATAAACCGATTCCAAACTGCGAACTCCGCCAGCGAACAAACAAAAAACCACGTGATTCGCTTTGCGGCTGCCTGTTGCTGCGAACAACCTGCCACCGGGCAGCAGGTAAGGCGCTGCCAACGTAGCGGTAGCGGTGAGCGCAGAGGTTTTGATAAATTGTCTTCTTTTCATGTTTTGTCTGTGAAAAGTTTAATAATAACGGTACTCATCTGCTGTCATCATCGCGTAGAAAACCATTTCAGGGGTAATACCCGCATCAGTTTCAATCATTTGCCTGAGTTTCCAGGATTCGTACTCATCGGGATAGCGGTTGTAGAGATTCAAATACGTGTCTATGACAAATTGCGGAATATTGGCGCGCATCTGCTGATTGCCGGGAATCTGATTGTTGGTGGCATTCAAAAAATTGCGGATGATGAGGTCAATTACGGTGGCTTTATCACCAAATGCGATATAGGGTCCCTGAATTTTTTCCAGCAAATCAGCGGTGATGGAAGTGCCGAAAATATCAGAGTAAGCGATGGAAATCAGTTCGGTTTCTGATTTCAAAAAGCGCTTTTCCGCAGCGCTCTGGTACAAAGCCACATCATTCACCTGGTAAACAACTTGTGATTCCTTTTTGCATGAAAAAACAAGCGTTAAAAGAAAAATGAATAAAGTGAATTTTAAAAAATATTTCATGGGAACATGTTATTTCAACCCGGAAAATTCATCGGTGAGTAAAATATTTTTAAGCAACAAGGCATAAGAGCCGGATTGCTGATAAAGCAATGTGTATTCCACCATTTCTTCGGTTGCGGGTTCGCGGAAAAGGTGTTTTCTGAAAAGATACCGCACCCTGCCTTCTAAGAAATCCGTTGAATTAAAAACGATATCAATAAAATCTTGCTTGTTGTATCCTAATTGTAAGAGTACTACTCCCTGGAAACCATCCACCATTTTTTTGCCTTCCGCCAGTTCGGTGTCAGTCGGATAGCGCAGCAGGAAATACTGAAAATTAGAAACCACGAAATTTTCGCTGCCCATGTTGATGTCGTCATAAAATTTATTGTTCACACATTTGCGCCACATATTTTCAAGCGTAATCGTGCCATTAATGACTTCACTGTACAATGCTTTTAATTCCACCAACCTGTTTTTTTCATAAGTCAGCAGGTCATAAAAAAGCGCGTACTGTGGTTGAGTCAGCAATAGTTCAAGTACGTAGATTTCCTGTGAAATATCAGCGGTGTCGAGATTATTCAATAATTCGGCTCTGGCGATTTTGTAATTATTGACTCTGAATTCAACGGTGTTTAGCAATTGACTTAAAAAATCTTCTCTTGAGTCCTTCGAAAAATCGGAGGATTGAAAAACAGTTACAGCAGAATTGGATTCTACAATCGAAGGGTCTCTGCCGAGAATGCTGATGTAACTTTTGCTCACATAATTGAGCATGATTTCCTTGCTGATGGTTTTATCCGGTGGCGGTTGATTGTCGGGAATGACAAGCAAATCTTCTTTGGTGCAGGAAGAAAAAATAAAGAAAAAGAAAAGCAGAATGAAGAGAAAGCAATTTTTTGAACTGCTCATAAAGCGTTAGTTGGTTGTTTTATAATGTGAAAGATAATGCAAAATGAAATAGGGGGATGTTAATTTTTTGAGTAAATAGTCTGATTCCTGTTTCAGGTTTAAATTGCCTTTTTTAAAAACCCCATTGAAGTTTGAAATGAACCTCACCATTGACATTGGAAATACCAGAATCAAATACGCGGTGTTTGAAGGGGATGAATTACTCTTCGTCCATCAAACGGACAAGCTGACTGGTAGTATCATGGCGGGATTAACGGAAAAATTTTCCATCAACCATGTGATAATTGCGGATGTCGCTGAAATTTCCCCGGACATCATTGAATATTTTGAAAAAAAATCAAAGCTGCTGATTTTGGATGAGCAAACACCATTGCCATTTAAAAATTTATACGCCACTCCGCAAACGCTCGGAAAAGACCGCATAGCCGCTATTGCAGGCGCTTATGCCATGTATCCGGAGCAAAATATTTTAGTGCTGGATGCCGGCACGGCAATCACTTACGAATTCATCAATGCGCAGGGGGAATATTTGGGCGGAGGAATTTCTCCGGGAGTGAGGCTGCGGTTCAAAGCGTTGAATACTTACACCGGTAGATTGCCGTTGATAGAACCTGACATGCCTGATTTTCTGATTGGAACATCCACTAAAGACGCGATACTTTCCGGAGTGATGAACGGGATGCTTTCGGAAATGCAAGGATTTATTGAGAAATATAATGCCGGATATCCTGAACTGAAAGTTATCCTGACAGGGGGCGATGCGTTCTATTTTGAACCTTACCTGAAAAATAGGATATTTGCAGTCCCCAATTTGGTACTAACCGGACTTAATAAAATTCTGCTACATAATGCTCCCAACCGTTAAGCGGTTCTTTTTTTTACTCCCGCTTTTAATTTATGGATTGTGCTCCTTCGCTCAGGAGACATCCCCCTATTCCCGGTTCGGACTGGGTGAAGTGAGTCGTCCCGCTTTCATTGCCGCAAAAGGCATGGGCGGACTTGGAGCGGCTTACCGCGACCCGCTGCATATCAATATGGTGAATCCCGCTTCGTATTCCAGCTTAGCCCTCACCACATTTGAAGGAGGTCTCAACTTTGTGAATAAAAAACTGAAAGACGGAACTTCCAACAATAATTACAGTACCGGTGACGCATTTCTTGACTATCTCGCTTTAGGGTTTCCGGTGGCGAAAAACGCGGGGGCGAGTTTCGGAATCGTGCCTTACAGCCGCGTAAATTATAGTTTTTCATCCGCGAGAAATGATTCGATTCTTGGAGATTCCCGGAAAATCTATAACGGCAACGGCAGGGTGTATCAGTTATATGGAGGCGGAGGCTATCGTTTATTTGGCGCTGACACCAGCAAGCACGCCCTTTCTCTTGGATTTAATGTAGCGTATTTATTCGGCAGAGTTGAGCGTGATGATTTTCAGCAATTCAGTGACCGTACTTTTTATAACTCAAGAATCAATGCTACGAACCGCATCAGCAACATGGTGTTGAACATTGGCGCGCAACACAGAATCATGTTCAACCAGGAATATTCTATGGTTATTGGCGCTTATAGTTTATTTCCGGTGCTCAGCCGCTCGAAAGAAGATATCACCTGGGACAGATATGTGGTATTGTCCGGTGGAATTGAGACAGTAGATACCGTTTATCAAAATAATTATCTCAGGGAAGACTTGAAAATTCCGGGCGAATATGGCGTTGGAGCCACGTTGATGAAAAGAAACAAATTCGCGGTTGGCGGAGAATTTAAATACAATTTGTGGTCAAAAACGGAAAGCATCTCCGATGATGCTACATTAAGCGATTCATGGGAAGTGCGCATCGGAACAGAGTTGAGACCGCGCTATAGTCAAAGTTTTGTCAAAAGGTCGGCTTACCGTCTTGGAGGCTTCTACAACAACGGGCATATCACGATTGGCGAGCAACGCATCCGGGAGTATGGCATGACTTTTGGCTTTGGCTTACCCAAGAAAATGGACCAGGAATCTTTAATCACCAAATTTATCTGGGAATTAAATTTCACCTTAGAAGCCGGAAGTCGCGGTACGCTGAACAATGGTCTCATTCGCGAGACTTTTATTGTCGCCTATCTTGGTTTCACGCTCAATGATAAATGGTTTGTTAAACGTAAATATGATTAAAATGAAACACTCTGCTACCATCATGATTTTTTCAATGACATTTTTATTCACCGTGTTGGGCATCACCACCGGTTGTGCAGCAACGAAAGAAGTTGCGGTTGTTCCCGTGCAACATCAAAATGAAACTTTCACGGAATTAAATACTGAAGCGGAAATACTCCAGAATTCCGGGAGCTGCCTTCCGAAATGGGGACCTGACAGTATCGAAACCATCAAAAACGTGTCGCTCTATGGCGAGTTTATCAAGCAAAATAATTTCACGGATGCTTTGCCTTATTGGAGATACGTATTCACCAACGCTCCCGGAGCGCGTCAATCCACTTTTGTTGACGGAGCAAAAATGTTTAATGATTTAATCAAAAAAGAAAAAGATGCCGCGCTGAAAGAAAAGTATATTGACACACTAATGCTGATTTATGACAAGCGTCTTGAATGTTTCGGGCAAAAAGGAGAAGTTATCGGACGACAGGCAATTGAATTGATGAATCATCGTCCCGACCAGAATGATGAGATTTACGAAAAGCTCGATAAGTCCGTTAAATTAGATGGAAATAAAACCAAAAGTTTCATTGTTTATCCCTACATGTTCGCTGCCGTGAAATCGGAAAAAGGCGAAAAAATATCCAAAGATGAAATCATGAATATTTATCAGAAAGTTTCCGGAATCATTGATGCGAATATTAAGTTGGGCGGAAAAACGGTGGATGATTGGAAATCCATTCAAAAACAGGTGGATGATTTGATGAGTGGCTCTGGCTATTTCGATTGTGAGTCGCTGAAACCTGTGATGCAGCGTTTGTATGATGGCGCGCCCGATGATAAAGAAACACTTCAGAAAATTTTTAATCAGTTAAGGTCAGCGCGTTGTGCAACTGACCCGCTTTTTGTGAAGGTTTCCGAAAAACTATATAAGATTGAACCGGATGTAGAAAAAGCGAGAATTCTCGCGCTCAATTTCAGCAACATGGGCAACTATCAGCAGGCTGAATTTTACTTCAAGGAAGCCGCCCGCCTCGAAACGGATGGCGATGCGAAAGCCGATTACCTGATGTCATTGGCAGACCTCCGCTATCGCGCAGACGATTATCCCGGAGCAAGAACGTATGCGTTGCAGGCGGCTGCCGCAAAACCTAACTGGGGTAAACCCTACCTGCTGATTGGTGATATGTATCGCGGCAGCGGAAAAAAATGTGGTACGGGTACGGGCTGGGACAGCCAGGTGGTGACTTGGCCCGCAATGGATATGTATGAAAAAGCAAAATCCGTTGACCCTTCAGTAGCAGGAACTGCCAATCAGAAAATCAACGATACCAAACAATACATGCCATCGGCAGGCGAGTGTTTTTTCCGGAATCTGAAAGAAGGAGATTCTTTCAAAGTGAACTGCTGGATAAATGAAACCACTACTGTTCGTTACGGTCCCGATAATTAATCAGAATCCAGAATTCATTCAGGATTTTCATCCACGATAAGGCTTGTAAATTTGGAGAAAGAACTTTCATTCAAGATTCACATTTATTTTTCTCCATGTCACTGCATACTTCTATTCTGAGATTATTCAGTTTGATTTTTATTGTGAGTTTGTTCGCTTCCTGCGCGACTGATTTGGAGAAAATCAAAAAGATTGCAGTCATCGCTGATTCGGTGAGCGAAGCGGGGGAGGAGGTTGAAATTCACTACAGCGAGCAGGGTTTTCTCAAAGCAAAAATCACCGCTCCTAAAATGCTCACTTTCCAGGCGGAAGAACCTTACACAGAATTTCCGGATGGCGTTCAGCTTTTTTTCTATGACCAACAACTCAACGAAACCAGCAGACTGAAAGCGAACTACGGCATCTACTACACCAAAATCGAGGAAATGATGGTGAAAGAAGATGTGGTTTTGGTCAATCAAAAAAACGAACAGCTTAACTCCGAGGAACTTATCTGGAAGCGCAGGGAGGCGAAAATATTTTCAGAAAAATTCGTCAAAATCACCACTCCCGATGAAATCCTCTACGGAACGGGTTTTGAAGCGAAGGAAGATTTTTCAGACTACACTATCAAGAATATTTCCGGCATCATCAAAGTAGAGGATGAAAAAAATCCTTAAATATCTTCAGTATCTTTTGCCTACTTTGCTGGTGTTAATGGGTATTTTCACCATCATTTCCGGAAAACCAAATTACCTGTTGTTTGTGATGGCATTGATTGTTTGGGCGGCTGTGTTTAATCTTTCTAACAATACTCCGTTAGTTTTTTCTGCCCATAAAAGTAAACAAATGCCTCAAGTATGCCGATAACTATATGGTCTGAAACTTGGCAATAAAAAAGGGAAAGGGTTGATTTTTGTATGCCACAAAAAAACTCCTTTCCCCACTCGCGCGTTAGCGGAGTATTAGCTACAATTTTAAATAACATTGGCGACTGTAGCAAGCCAGTTATAAAATTTATTTCCACACTCATTCCGCTTTGGTGGAGCATCAGCGGGCGGTATAACTTCACGAACCTTGCCCGGTACACAGGCTATGGCGAACAAGCCTTGCGCAATGGTTATGATCGGGGATTTAATTTTTTCACGTTCAATGTCAAGTTGCTTAACATGTATTGCGGAGCGGAAAAAATATTAGCCTTCGACCCTTCCTATATTTCGAAAAGTGGTAAAAAGACTTACGGAATAGGCAAGTATTGGAGCGGAGTTGCTTCGAGGGCTTTGAAGGGGTTGGAAATCGGTTGTCTGGCATGTGTGGATGTGGCGGCACAAACGGCTCTGCATCTGGAAGCCTTTCAAACACCGGCAGTCGCAGACCGTCAGGGTAAGAGTTTAGTGAAATTTTATGCAGAGTGTATTCTCGGTCATGTGCAACAACTGCTTACCATCAGCAAGTACTTGGTCGTGGACGGTTATTTTATGAAAAAGGAATTCATCCTGCCAATGCTCGCAGCCGGATTACATGTGATTACCAAAATGCGCCCTGATGCCAACCTGCACTATCCGGTGCGCAAGGAAGATCAGCCCAAAGGACGCGGCAGAAGAAAGGTGAAAGGCGATAAGGTCAATCTGAAAAAGATAGATAAGCGCAGGTGGGTATTAATTACAAAGGAGCAAGACTATTCTGTTTATACAACCATTGTTTATTGTGTTGTGCTGAAACGTTTGGTGCGGGTGGTTTACCTGCTGCATCATCGCAACGGCAAATACGATTTATTTCTCTGTACCGATACCGAACTGCCGGGAGAAAAAATACTTCATTATTATCGCATGCGGTTTCAGATTGAATTTCTGCTACGCGATGCCAAGCAACATAGCGGACTGGAAGATTGCCAGGCAAGAAGCAAAAACAAACTCCGGTTTCATTTCAATATGTCTTTAAGCTCGGTCTCAGTAGCAAAAGCCGTCTTTCATCTCAGCCTACCCGAAGAAAGCAGGGGCGCTTTTTCGCTTCAATCCGTCAAACGGCTCTACCACAATAAATTATTGACTGAAATTATTTTCGACAACTTAGCTATTGAGCTGAATTCACCGAAAATAATCCGGCTCTACAACCAATGCCTTTGGTTCGGTAACTTGGCTGCTTAAATTTGTAACGGAGTATTGTTTCTAATAGAAACAAGTTTTTGGATAACCAATAACCATTAATGCGAGGTTGTCCGGGGGAATTTATCTGCCAAACAATCTTCCGCCAAGATATAAGCTCACAAAATTTGATGAACTGTAAACATCAATTTCAGATAACCAAAAATCATTGTGGTCATTGGTGATGATAATATCCATCCCTGCGCTTTTTGCAGCATGATATTGAATTGAATCTTCAATGTCTCCCCACTCTGAAAGAATTGATTGCTCGACATTAATTCGCGTTTGATCTATAAACCAAAATTGATGAAGCAGACTTTCAACATTTTTTCTCAGCCTGTTTTTTTCTGCATCTTTATAACTCAGATTCAACTTTGTCAGGTGACGGGTAAAAGCCTTCTCCATGTAGTACCAAATAATTGTTACAGTAGAG
The DNA here is from genome assembly GCA_041748615.1 of Chitinophagales bacterium. GTDB lineage: Bacteria > Bacteroidota > Bacteroidia > Chitinophagales > CAIOSU01 > JBGTCY01. The sequence goes on along the minus strand of JBGTCY010000124.1, from coordinate 946 downwards.
GGCGTTATATAGGGTTTTCCGTACTCATGTCTGATGATGTTTATTGCTTCCCTGGCGGAAGCGTGTCCTTTACTGTCGCCCTCAATATAATCTAAAGCGACATTAGCGTCTATGAATATCTTTTTCATTTCCCGAATAAAAATTCCCAGGGGTCTTCGCTCCCGGTTTTCACCATCCCGGCAGTTTTTTTAACATCAGGATGCAAAGGCAATGATTTTTTTTCCTGCTGTTTCAGCAACTCAATCATGCCATCCATTAATGCCGAAATACTCGTTTTTCTTTTTTTGGAATAACGCTTAATGAACTTTCTGTTTTCAGCCTTCACAAGGATTGTCAGTTTTTCGCTCATTTCATTTGTGTTTTCGTACAAATCTAAGGTTTTGGTGAATCAAAAAAACGTACAACCATAACTCTGAGGAACTTATCAGGAAGCGCAGGGATGCGAAAATATTTTCTAAATGAAGCAAGTTTTTGGATAACCAATAACCATTGCAGAATCAATGTATTAATTTCCGCTTCATCCTTTTGTGTAATTCAACTACTTCCGCAATACCGGGATGAATCGGGGAGTAAAAAATTCTTACAGAATCACCGACAAAAATTTCTCCATCCGAACCATTTCTGATAATGTAATTTTTTCCATTGAAAAGAAACTTACATTTAATGATATAATTGGGTGTTGAATTAATTGAGCGCCTTAATCTGATAGTCGAATCATATCTATCAGTTACTATTCCGATTTGTTCTGCTTTTGAGTATTTGAAAACCTGCTTTCTGAAATAACCAAGGTTAGCAATTTCAACTATTGTCAATAACAGGAGTATAATCAATATTAAACCTAATTTAATTCGGTATTGAGATTCATCTCTGTGCCTTGAAAGTGCAACATAGCAGAATAATCCTGCCGAGATAATCAGCATTAAAAAGCCTGTAATTTTCAGGAAGT
>JBGTCY010000123.1:0-27910 GCA_041748615.1 Chitinophagales bacterium | reverse complement strand
ATCGGGGGGGGGGGTAATTTTGAATATTATATTACAAAATATTACAACAATAATCCTCCCGCAGACTGCTTATCTTTGCCCACCATGTATATAAAAATTATCAACCGTTCAGACAACCCCCTGCCGGAATATAAAACCCGGCACTCAGCCGGGGTGGATTTGAAAGCCTGGCTGCCGGATGGCGAAATCATTTTAAAACCTTTTGAAAGAAAACTAATCCCCACCGGTTTATATCTGGAACTGCCGGAAGGTAGCGAAGCGCAGGTGCGCCCTCGCAGCGGTTTGGCGTTGAAAAAAGGCATCACAGTGTTGAATTCACCGGGAACCATTGATCCGGATTATCGCGGTGAAGTAGGCGTTATTCTGATTAATCTTTCACAGGAAAATTTTACCATTCGCTCCGGTGACAGAATCGCGCAAATAGTGATTGCAAAATATGAAAAAGCGATTTTTCAAAATGTTCAGGAACTGGAAACAACGGAAAGAGGTGAGGGTGGTTTCGGACATACCGGTGTTTTATAATTTTAGAAAAATAAAAATCCAACTATCTCAACTATGAAGATTATCGTACCAATGGCAGGCATGGGCAAAAGAATGCGCCCGCATACGCTCACCATTCCGAAACCCCTGATTCCTGTGGCGGGGAAACCGATTGTACAACGCCTTGTAGAAGACATCAGCGGCATGAGTGATGAAAAAATTGATGAAGTGGCATTCGTGGTCGGCAGGTTTGGTGAGGAGGTCGAAAAGCAATTGTTGAAAATCGCGGAAAGCCTCGGAGCGAAAGGTTCCATCTATTACCAGGATGAACCGCTTGGAACTGCGCACGCCATTCTTTGCGCTGCTGATTCGCTGAAAGGAAATCTCATCGTGGCTTTTGCCGATACTCTTTTCAAAGCCGATTTCAAAGTGAACCCCGGTGAAGAAGGAGTCATTTGGGTGCATAAAGTGGAAAATCCGTCTTCTTTTGGAGTGGTAAAAATGGATGCTAAAGGCATCATCACCGAGTTTGTCGAAAAACCCACGCATTTTGTTTCCGACCTCGCCATCATCGGCATTTATTATTTCAAAGACGGAGAAAATCTCAAAAAAGAATTAGAATACCTGCTGGATAACGACATCAAAGACAAAGGCGAATACCAACTCACCAGCGCGCTTGAAAACATGAAAAACAAAGGCATGAAAATCAAGGCGGGTGAAGTGAAAGAGTGGTTGGATTGCGGCAATAAGGACGCCACGGTTTACACCAACCAACGGGTGTTGGAAATGAACAAAAACAATTCATTGGTATCCGACACGGTTGAAATGGATAATGCTGTCTTACTGCCGCCCTGCTATATTGGAAAAAATGTGAAACTCAGCCGTTCGGTTATCGGTCCACATGTTTCCATCGGGGACAATTCAAAGGTATCGGATTCCGTTATCAGCAATTCCATTATACAGGAACATACGCTCATTCACAAAAAAATGATAACGAACTCAATGCTCGGCAGTCATGTTCACTATCTTGGTAATTTTGATGAAGTAAGTATTGGAGATTACACTACTCTGAAATGAAAAAAAATCATATACTATTAATCCTGCTCTCCGTTGCAGGTGTTCTGTTCTTGGGCGGTTGCGCGGGTGGTAAAGAAACCGTTTCCGTCACCCAGCAACAGCCTGTAAGAACCCAGGTGCAGCTTTCCACGGAAAATCAGGCAGCCCAGGAGGCTTTTATTGACGGCTTGAAATCCAAGATGCTCGAAGACCTGGAGGATGCCATGAAATTGTTTACCCGGAGCTTGAAACTCGACCCGACTAATCATGCCGCTTACTACGAACTGGCAAGCCTCTATTTTCGCCTCGGTGATTATGAACAAGCGTTAAAAAACATTAAAAGCGCGGTTCAACTCAATGACAAAAATAAATGGTACCTGCTGCTTTACGCGGAGATGTTATCCTATCGCGGACAGTATCCGGAAGCTGCCGAAGTTTATGAAAAACTGCTGAATCAAAATCCCAATGAAATCGAATTATATTTTGATTGGGCGTTCATGCTGATTAAAGCGGAAAAATTAGAGGATGCCATCAAAGTATATGACCAGTATGAAAAAACAATCGGGATTGATGAAAATGTGATTGTTCAAAAACAAAGACTTTATGTCAGGCTTGGAAAATTGGATAAAGCGGCTGCTGAAATCAGAAAACTAATCAATGAGTTTCCGGGTGAAGCGCGCTATTACAAAATGCTCGCGGATATGTATGAAGCCAACAACCAGAAAGACAAAGCATACAAAGTTTATGAAGAGTTGTTGCAGATAGACAAAGAAAATCCCAACGCTCAATTATATATCGCGGAAATGTATCGGGTGAAAGGCGACCACGCGCAGGCGATGGAATATCTGAAAAAAGCGTTTGCCAATCCTCAGTTAGGCATTGATGCAAAAGTGCGCATCCTCTTCCCTTTCCTGCAGCAAATCATGGCGAATATGACAGATAAAAAGGAAGACGCCTTTTCACTTGCCCAGATTTTGATTGAAACGCATTCCACCGAAGCGAAAGCGCATGCGATTTACGGTGACCTGCTCTACCAGGATAAACAAATGGAGGACGCGCTCGCGCAATACGAACAAGCGCTCGAATTAGACAGCAGCGTATATGAAATCTGGCAGCAGATTTTTTTCATCCAGTCCGAATTAAAACATTTTGAGGAATTGGAAAAAATTTCTCAATCAGCGTTAGACTATTTCCCAAATCAGCCGTTGGTTTATTTTTTTAACGGTGTTTCAAAAAATCAGTTGAGAAAATATAAAGAAGCGATTGAGATACTGGAAATCGGTGTCCCGCTTGTGATGGACAATCCGCTGCTGAAAGCACAAATGTGGTCGAGTATCGGGGAAGCATATAATAATCTTGAAAAATTTCCGGAATCGGATGAAGCGTTTGACAATTCACTTAAACTCGACCCCGAAAACGCTTACACTCTGAACAACTACAGCTATTATCTATCGCTCAGAAATGATAAGTTGCAGGAAGCAAAGGAAATGTCCGCGAAATCCAATAAAATTGTTCAGGATAATTCCGCTTTTCAGGATACTTACGCATGGATTCTTTACAAAATGGGTGAGTACAAAGAAGCGCTGAACTGGATTGAAAAATCCATGAAAAACGGTGGGGATGAAAGCCCGGTGATTCTGGAACATTATGGCGACATCCTCTTTCAACTCGGTGAAGTGGATAAAGCTGTCATTTACTGGCAAAAAGCCAAATCGCTCGGCTCCGAATCAGAATTGATTGGCAGAAAAATTGCCGACCGTAAAATCTATGAATAAAGCCTTTTGGCTCATCTTCACGTTTTCTTTTTTTCTTTTCTCCTGCAAAACATCCAAAGAAACAGCAAGGGGAGCAGGCAAATCCATTTCCGCTGACTCACTTTTCGTCCATCTTGAAAATGACAACAAAGCTTATGACTGGTTTTCAGCTAAAGCCCGCGTTCATTATGAAGACGGTAATTTTTCTAAAAGTTTTAACGCGGCTATCAGGATGCGGAAAGACAGTGTCATTTGGATGTCCCTGACCACCATGCTCGGCATTGAAGCCGCCCGTTTATTAATAAAAGGCGATTCCGTTTTTTTGTTGGACAGGCTCAATAAAAAATACCAATCCGGCACGTTGAGCTATTTAGAATATTATGTCCCTTTTAAGCTGAATATTGCGATGATGCAAAAAATCCTGGTGGGTGAAGCGATGTTTTTACCAACAGAAAAAAGCAGACTCAAGTTTGAAAAAAACAATTACCAGTTAATTTCGGAAGATAAAAACAAACGTCACACCCTCACGATTAACGGGCATAATCTGGCAATATCCACAGAGCATCTCATTGACAGACAAAATGATAGGAGTATTTCGTTAATATTCGCAGACTATCAATATGAGGAAAACCGGCTATTTTCATTTGGCAGAGAAATCACCGTAAAAGGCAGTGATGCAATTGCGCTTTCAATGAAATTTTCAAAAGTGAAATGGAACGAACCGCAAACTTTTCCTTTTCATGTATCCGACAAGTATGAATAAAATATTGAGTTCGTCTTTCATCTGGATTAAACGAAACAGCCGTTTATCTGAACATGTTTTAATCAAAAAACTGATGAAAAAAAATCATTCGGCACAGTATCATTTTTTCCTCATGATGTTGATGCTTTTTTTCATCTCTTTATCCACTTTTTCACAAGACCGCAACAAACTTGAAAAAGAACGTGAACGCCTGAAAAAAGAAATTGAATTCACGGAAAAATTACTTTCTGAAACAAGTGAAAACAAACAACTCTCGCTCAGTCAGTTGGAAACCCTTAAGCAGCAGATTCAACTACGTGAGAAAATGATGAATAACATCAACAAGGAACTCAATGTCATCAGTGACCAGTTGGATGAAACAACCGCCATCATCACCGCTCTGGAAAATGACCTGCAAGAGTTGAAAACCGAATACTCCGGCATGTTGTATAATCTTTATAAAAACCGCTCGTCCATCAATCAGTTGATTTTCATTTTCAATGCGGGCAGTTTCAATGACGCGTTCAACCGTTTGAAGTATTTACAGCAGTTCAGTCAATTCAGAAAACGTCAGGCGGAATTGATTGAAGAAACCAAACAATCCCTGCAAAGAAAAAAAGGAGAGCAGCAGGAACGCAGGACTGAAAAGCAAAAACTGTTAGACGCGGAACAAGCCGAGCGCGCTAAATTGAATAAAGAAATTCAGGAAAAAGACCGGTTAGTCTCAAGCCTGCAACAGCAGGAAAGAAAACTGCGGGAAGACATTGAAAGCAAAAAAAGAGCAGCGGAAAACCTCAATAAGAAAATTGAGGAAATCATTAAAAAAGAAATTGAGAAGGCAAAAAAAGAAGCGGAATTATTAGCAATTAAAAAAGCGAAAGAAGCCGAAAAAACGGGAGTGAAAGTAGAAACAAAAACCAATGTGCTGAACCTGACCCCGGAAGCGGCAAAACTTTCAGCCGATTTTTCAGGCAACCAGGGTAAGTTGCCGTGGCCCGTTGACAAAGGGCATATCACACAGGGTTTTGGAAAAGCGAAACATCCGGTACTCAAATATGTAGAAGTGAATAACAATGGCATTGATATCCGCACAACCGAAAATTCACAAGTACGTTCTCTTTTCCAGGGAACAGTAGTCACTGTAATGTATAACCCCGGATTTCAGCGGGCGGTGATGATTCGGCACGGAGAATATTTCACGGTGTATTCCAACCTGAAAGATGTGTTCGTGCGCTCAGGCGATGAGGTAAACACTAAACAACCCATCGGTTTGGTGCATACCGATGAAAAAGATGGCGAATCAAAGGTGCATCTCGAAATCTGGAAAGGGACGCAATTACTCAACCCCGCTTTATGGCTTTTTCCCAATAATCCGTAACTTTGTCGCTGAATTTAATTTATCATGACTTCAATTTTCTTATTCTTAGGACTGCCGGGTGGCGCTGAATGGGTGCTGATTTTTCTCGCAATCATTCTTCTTTTTGGTGGTAAAAAAATCCCCGAACTGATGCGGGGTATCGGTAAAGGTATCCGCGAATTCAATGCCGCCAAAGCCAACATTGAAACCGAAATCAAGGAAGGCATGCATGAGGATAAAAAAGAAAAAGTGAAACTTGAGGACAGGAAAGAAGAAAATTAATTCGTCACAAGCCTGATTCACTTTTTGCTCATCTTGATTTTTATATTTCTTTCTTTCAGGTAATCCATCACATACTCAAAACAAGCTTCACGCGCTCCCAAATATTCGGGCGGTGAAATTCCCTGTTGAGTGTAATCGCCTTCCAGCACCAATCTTGCCGCTGCGGTACAGGTGTATCCGGTCGTTCGCGACATCGAACTGATGCCCGTTTTAACATCAAACTCATCATACAGTTCGTATTGATATTTCACGGATTTTCCATTCTCTTTTCCTTCCACCTCCATTCGCATGACCGTAAATTCTTTTTCACCTTTTTCCAATTTCCACAACGGAAAAAGTAATCCGGTAGTAAAATCAAGCGGAGTAATTTTTTTACCATCTATCACCACCGGCTGTTTGCTGAAAAATCCAGCATCGCGCAACAACTGCATTTTAGTGGCATGTCCGGGATAGCGCAAAGTTTTTTCTTTCATGTTCGGAATATCAAGGGTTTTCAGCAAGGAACGCAATCCGTCAGAATTAAACGCTTCTAATTTGCAAAAGAAAAAATTCAGCGACTCCACTTCCGAAAGCGGCTCAACTATGACTTCCTTTCCACCCACCACAATCCGGGCAGGTCGGGTGTATTCTTCAATCACATCAATCGGGGAAAAAGGCGCTTTGTACTCAAAGGGGGGCTTACGTTCTTTAGGAAGTCCGCCCACGTAACAATCAAACCTCTCGATGAACATTTTTTGATGATGATACCCGGCAACCATGTTACTCAAACCGGGCGCAACACCGCAATCCACAACAGCAATCACTTTTTTCTGCTGCGCTCTTTTGTTCAGCAAAAAAGCATCTTCAGGAAAAAAAGAAATATCCACGATATTCTTCCCGGCTTCAATCACAGTTTTTACTGTTTCAAATCCCATGAATCCCGGAACCGCGCCAATGACCAAATCGTAATCTTCAACTAATTTTTTCAGCGATTGCTTCTCCCGGAGATTGCATTTTATTGTTTTTATTTTCCACCGCTTTTTCAATTCATTCAAGACTTCCGCGTTGAAATCAGCCGCTGTGACTTGATAGCTGTCACTCAAATCCGATGCAATCGCGCTGCCGACCATTCCTGCTCCTAAAACAATCACATTTTTTCTTTTCATAGCAGGGGCAAATTAACTCAACTTTAATCCCCAAACCTCAAACTTTCAACTATTTTTGCCCCCTTCGCGGCTGAATGAATTTAGATGACTTACTGGGTCGCTATCGTGACGACCCCCGGATTGCAAATTTATCGGAGAAGCTGAAAGCGCATCCCCCAGCGCGGCTTCATCTGCAAGGCATCGTGTGTTCGGCTGACGCTTTCATCGCAGCTGCCGTTTTTTCCAAAACCACGTTTCACCACGTTTTCATTTATCCCGAAAAAGAGGAAGCCGCCTACTTTCACAACACGCTCTCCAATCTTTTGGAAAATAAAACCGTGTTGTTTTTTCCCGACTCGTTCAGGCGACCGGGTAAGTTTGATGAACTGAACAACAACAATATCCTGCTGCGCACGGAAACTCTTAACCGGCTGAACAACAGTGCGGCAAAAAGCGAATTGCTTGTGACCTATCCCGAAGCGCTGTTTGAAAAAGTGGTGAGCCGGGCGGTGTTAAACGAAAAAATTATTGACATCAGCATCGGCAATCAATTGGATGCCGACTTCATGACAGAATTATTGGTGGAGCATGGTTTCGAGCGCGTGGATTTTGTGTATGAGCCGGGACAGTTCAGCATCCGGGGCGGCATCATTGATTTGTTTTCTTACGGCAATGAGTTGCCCTATCGCGTGGAATTGTTTGGCGATGAGGTGGAGTCCATTCGTTTGTTCGACCCTTCCACACAATTGTCGGAGCGCAAACTTTCGAAGGTTGCGATTGTGCCGAATATTCAAACGCAGTTCAGCGTGGAGCAGAAAACTTCTTTTTTTGAAACACTGCCGAAAAACACCATTATCTGGTTCAAAGATTTGGGATATACGGTTGAGATTTTAGAAAAATGTTTTGCAACGGCTTTGGAAGCCTATCGAATTCATGCATCTTCCAAGAACAAATATGATGAGGAAGAAAATTCTTTTTTCAAAGACGAACCCATAAAAGTTTTTGAAACAGCACGCGATATTATTTCTCATCTGCCAAATTTTGGCTGTGTAGAAATAGGCGGCAAATCACAGTTAGGCGGTGAAACGATTTTATTTAACATCAAACCGCAACCCGTTTTCAATAAAAATTTCAATCTGCTCATTCAGGATTTGAAAAAAAATGAACAGCAAAAAATCATCAATTTTCTTTTTTCGGAAAACCCAAAACAACTCAAGCGTTTCAACCACATTTTCGAAGACATGCAGGCGCAGGTGCAGTTATTTCCGGTATCAAAAAGTATTCATGTCGGCTTTATTGACAACGACCTAAAGGTTGCCTGCTACACCGACCACCAGATTTTTGAGCGCTATCACAAATACAATATCAAGGAAGGTTTTTCCAAAAGTCAGGCGCTGCTGCTGAAAACTTTGCGCGAACTGAAACCGGGCGATTACGTGACGCACATTGACCATGGCGTGGGTGTGTTTTCCGGTTTAGAAAAAATCGAAGTAAACGGGCAGATGCAGGAGGCGGTGCGGCTCATTTATCGCGACAATGATTTGTTGTATGTGAGCATCGGCTCATTGCATAAAATCTCGAAATATATCGGCAAGGAAGGCACGGCTCCAAAAACGAACAAGTTGGGCACGGACGCATGGGAGCAGGTGAAGCGCAGGACGAAAAAGAAAATCAAAGACATCGCGGAGGATTTAATCAAGCTCTATGCGCAGCGCAAGGCGCAACAGGGTTTCGCATTTAATAAAGACACGTACTGGCAAACCGAGTTGGAGGCTTCGTTCATGTACGAAGACACCCCCGACCAGGTGAAGGCGACCAAAGATTTCAAGACCGATATGGAAGCGCCCCACCCGATGGACCGCTTAATTTGCGGTGATGTGGGTTTTGGTAAAACGGAAATCGCGGTGCGCGCGGCTTTCAAAGCAGTGGCGGATGGCAAGCAGGCTGCCGTGCTCGCGCCTACCACTATTCTCGCCTTTCAGCATTTTCAAACATTCAGTAGCCGGCTGAAAGATTTTCCCTGCAAAGTGGATTACATCAACCGTTTCAAATCATCCGCGGAGAAAAAAGAAACACTGAGAAAATTAGAAACAGGAGAAGTTGACATCATCATCGGCACACATGCTTTGCTTAGTAAAAATGTGAAGTTTAAAGACTTGGGGGTTTTAATTATTGATGAAGAACAAAAGTTTGGGGTGTCATCGAAAGAGCGGTTGCGCGCCATCAAGGTGAACGTGGATACGCTCACGCTCACCGCCACGCCTATTCCCCGCACGTTGCAATTTTCATTAATGGGCGCGCGCGACCTTTCTATCATCAACACGCCACCGCCCAACCGCCAGCCTATTCAAACGGAGTTGCAGATGTTCAACGACCATGTTTTGCGCGATGCGATTTACTATGAGATTTACCGGGGCGGGCAGGTTTTTTTCGTACACAATCGCGTGCGCGACATTCAGGAGATTGCCGACATGCTGAAAAAACTCTGTCCCGATGTGGACTTCGGTATCGCGCACGGGCAGATGGAAGGACATCATTTGGAAGAGGCGATGCTCAAGTTTGTCAATAAAGAAACGGACGTGCTCGTGAGTACCAACATTGTCGAGTCGGGGTTGGATATTCCCAATGCAAATACCATCATCATCAACAATGCGCACATGTTCGGTCTCAGTGACCTGCACCAATTGCGCGGGCGTGTGGGGCGCTCGAATAAAAAAGCGTTTTGCTATCTCTTCACGCCACCACTCTCCTCGCTGCCGGAAGACTCGCGCAAGCGCCTGAAAACAATTGAGCAGTTTTCGGAATTAGGTAGCGGCTTCAATATCGCCATGCGCGACCTCGATATTCGCGGGGCGGGCAACATGCTGGGCGCGGAGCAGAGCGGCTTCATCGCGGAAATTGGCTACGAGACGTATCACAAAATTTTAGATGAAACGATTATGGAACTGAAGCAGACGGACTTTAAGGAGTTGTATAAAGAGGAGTTGGAACAAAAGCAGGAATACGTGCGCGACTGCCAGGTGGATACCGATGTGGAGATGCTCATTCCCGATGAATATGTGCGCAACATCAACGAGCGGCTCAACCTCTACACCGCACTCAACGAGGTGAAAGACGAACCCGCCCTTCAAAAATTCCGCGATGCGCTGCGCGACCGCTTCGGTCCCGTGCCCGGGCAGGTGGAGGAACTGTTTCATGCCGTGCGCCTGAGCTGGCTCGGCAAAGAATTAGGCTTTGAAAAAATTGTTATCAAGCTCGGACAGATGCGCTGCTACTTCCCCGACAACCAGGAAAGTTTTTATTACCAGACGGAACTGTTCGGCAACATCCTCAAATATGTGCAACAGCATCCCAAACGCTGCCGAGTCAAACAAACCGACAAAAACCTGTTCCTCATTTTCGAAAGTATCAAAACGATGGAAGAAGCAAGGGTGAAGCTGAGGGACATGAAGGAAGGGGTGAAGTAATGCAACAATAATTTATGTGACGAACCCGAAATATTTAAACTTCAGAATTAAATTTTAATATTAGGGACTTTAGCTATTTAGAGATTACCTCTTGGTTTTGTTTTTTTGAATGTCAAACTTCCCCCGATTAATCGTATTTTTCACGCATGAACAAAAAAACTACTGAGCAACATTTATCCTATGTAAAAAAATACCCGGGCGCTAAAGTAAAAGTCGCGGTAATTGATATTGACGGTATCCTGCGGGGAAAGGTGATTCACCGCGACAAATTTTTATCCGTGAAAGACAAAGGCTTCGGCTTTTGTGATGTGGTGTTCGGGTGGGACGCGGGTGATATCGCTTACGACAACACGACTTACACCGGATGGCACACCGGCTATCCCGATGCCAACGCGAAAATTGACCTCACCACTTTCCGGAAGATTCCGTGGGAAAATGACCTTCCTTTTTTTCTTGCTGATTTTGTGCATGAAGATGAAACGCCTTCGCACGTTTGCCCGCGTAACCTGCTGAAAAAAATCAGGCAGCAATGCCTGAAAGCCGGTTTTAATCCGATGTTTTCGCAGGAGTTCGAGTGGTTCAATTTTTCTGAAACACCCGAAAGCTGGGCAAAAAAACATCATATTCGTCCCGAGCCGCTGACGCCCGGCATGTTTGGATATTCCATTTTAAGAAGTTCATTGGAGAGTGATTTTTTCAACGCGCTTTTTGACTATTTGCGTTTGTTTGACGTACCGCTTGAAGGATTGCACACGGAAACCGGTCCCGGAGTGTATGAAGCGGCAATTCTTTATGGCGATATTCTGGATGCCGCAGACAGGGCGGTGTTATTCAAAACCTCCGTGAAAGAAATCGGCTACCGGCATGGCGTGATGGCGAGTTTCATGGCAAAATGGAACGAGCAATTACCGGGATGCAGCGGTCATGTGCATCAGAGTTTGTGGAGCGGAAAAAAGAATCTCTTTTATGATGCGAAAGAAAAACATGGCATGAGTGAGTTGATGAAAAGTTATGTGGCAGGTCAATTATATTGTCTGCCGCATCTGCTTCCATTATTCGCTCCAACCATCAACAGTTACAAACGATTAGTGGAAGGCGCCTGGGCGCCCACCACGCTCACATGGGGGATGGACAATCGCACTACCGCGCTGAGAATGCTGACCGGCAGTGAAAAGTCCACCCGGATTGAAACCCGCGTAGTCGGATCTGATGTCAATCCATATCTTGCGATGGCTGGATGTTTGGCTTCGGGACTTTACGGCATTAAAAAGAAAATGAAACTAAATCAGCCTCAAACGGTAGGTAACGGTTACCGAGATGAGCGACATGGCACCTTGCCCCGTAACCTCATGGAAGCGACACAGGCAATGAAACAATCGGATGTCGCGAAAGAATTGTTGGGTGAAAAATTTGTAGAACACTTTTCGCAAACCCGTGAATGGGAATGGCGGCAATTTTCAAAAGCCGTAACGGATTGGGAACTGAGACGATATTTTGAAATAATTTAAAAATATCATTTGGCAGCTCTGCTGAAAATCGTTTTGTTGACTGAGCGAAAGAATTTTCCTTTCACCAAAAACGCCAATGTAAACTGAACACCAAGCACAACAGTCATGGCTGCCGCGATGGAACCATCAAGCCACACTGCCAGAAAATATCCGCCAACCGCGCCTGAACAACCAATGATGACCGACAGAATTAACATCCTCTTAAACCGCTCCGTCAACAGATAGGCGGTTGCTGCGGGAGCGATGAGCATTGCTACTACAAGAATTGCCCCGACAGATTCGAATGAAACTACTGAAGCGACCGATACCATCCCCATCAGGAGGTAATGCCAGAAGGCAGTGGATATTCCAAGAGAAGCGGCATAGCCAGGGTCAAACGTGGTCAGAAACAATCCCCTGTACCCGAAAATGACAATGGCAGTAACAATACAAAGTGTGCTGCCCACTACCCAAACCGCTTTCGGACCGAGTTCAGTACCTGACTGAGTGACAATGATATCCAAAGGCACATACACCAATTCGCCATACAAGACGCAATCCGTATCAATGTGCGCATTCCGGGCGAACAATGAAATCATAATGACACCGACTGCGAATAAAAAAGTGAATGTTAAGCCGATTGCGGCATCTGCCTGTAATTTTCCGGAACGATGAAATGTCTCAATGAGGAATGTCGCCAGCAATCCGAGCAAGGCAGCGCCCGCGAGCATCGGTAATGACGCGCCTGTTCCGCTGATGAGATATGCGAGGACGATTCCGGGCAATACGGAATGTGAAATGGCATCACCGACCATCGCCATTTTTCGGAGCACCAAATAACATCCGAGAATTCCGCACAGGCTGGCGACTAATGAACCGGTCAGTATAATCCAGAAAGCATTCATGCGAAAACAGGTTTATGAACCATAAGGAATTCCTTTTTCATGCGGGTCAACTTCAGGTCTTTGTAATAATTTTTCTAAGCGCGCTTCAATTTCGGGCGTGATGATATGTTCAATCGCTTCAGCGTCTTCATGCACATGGTCCGGTGCGATTTTCAAATATGTGTTCAGATACAATTCCCACAAGCGGTGAATTTTCACGATACGCTGTGCTTCAGATTTTCCGGGCGTTGTCAATTTCCAACCGTTCTCATATTTTTGAAGCCAGCCTTTTTTAATCAAAAATTTTAACCCGGCATTTAAGTCAGTTTCCTGAAATTTTCTTTTCTCCTGCAAATCATGCAATGTTCGTGATTGCAAAAAATTATTTTCAGGTTCACCCAAATGATAAAATAATTTTAACAGGTTTTCAGCTAAAATTTTCTGACGGTTTTTCTTCAACAGCATCACCCTCTTCAACCATCCTTTGCTTCCGGCAAGCATGGAAAAAAAGGCGAACAAACTCACCACCACAATCACCCAAGGACCTGTCGGCATGCCAGGGGCCGTGTAGGAAATGAACGCACCGGAAAATCCTGCCGCTGCACCAAACAATGAAGCATATAGCAACATAGTCGGAAGCTGATTCGTCCAGTAATATGCCGCTGTCGCGGGAGTAATCAGCAGGGCTGCCATCAGCACCACACCCACGGATTGAATCCCGATTGCGATTGTCAGTACTGTGAGTGTCGCTAAAAGAATTTCGAGCCACCTGACCGGCAATCCTGTCGCGAAGGCAAAATCGCGGTCAAAAGAAATGAGCTTGAATTCTTTGTAAAACAATCCCACCGTTACCATGACGGCAAAACACAAAACGCTGAAAGTAATGATGTCATTTTTCATCAGCGATGCCGCGCTGCCAAAAAGAAAATTATCTAACCCCGATTGAGCAGCGTTTCCTGAATGCTGAATGGAAGTAAGCATTAAAATTCCCGCTCCGAAAAAAACGGAAAGCACCAACCCGATGGCTGAATCAGCGGGAATTTTTGATTTGTTGGTGATCACGTCAATAAGTATCAGCGACAGCCAGCCCGAGATAAAAGCGCCCGTCAGCAGCAGAACGGGATTCTTCGTCCCGGATAAAATGAAAGCAAGACAAATTCCGGGTAAGACGGAGTGCGCCACCGCGTCACCCACCAAAGCGCGTTTTCGCAAAAACGTAAATACTCCCACCACTCCCGAACAAATTCCCAGCAAGACCATGCCCGCTGTGACATAACGCACATTCGGATTGCTGAAGGATAAAAATTCAAGCAGTGTTTCCATCTGATTTTATTCCCGCACCGGAAAAGATTTTTCTTTCAGTAAATCACCGATTTGTGAAAGCAGTGTCAGCTTACCGCCATAGGTTTCCTGCAACAACTCCACTGTGAACACTTTTTCCTTCGAACCGGAAGCTACCAGCCGGGTGTTGAGTAAAATAAACCAGTCAAAATATTCGGCAGCCGATTGCAAATCATGATGCACCACGATAATTGTTTTTCCCTGCTGACGCATGTTCCTCAGAATTTCGATGATTGCGTTTTCAGTAGTTGCGTCAATGCCAATGAAAGGCTCATCCATGAGATAGATTTTCGCTTCTTGCGCCAGTGCGCGCGCTAAAAAAACCCGCTGCTGTTGTCCACCGGAAAGCGCTGCGATTTGTCTTCCTGCAAAATCCTGCATTCCCACTTGTTTCAGACAATCCATCGCGGTATCGCGGTCGTCTTTCGTGAGTCTTTTGAATAATCCTCTTTTTCCGTATCTACCCATCAACGCCACATCCAGCGCGCTTGCCGGAAAATTCCAGTCCACCGATTCTTTTTGCGGCACGTAACTCACGAAGTCGCGCACGTCATTGATATTTTTTCCAAAGAGTTTTACAAATCCGCTGTTGGAGGGCAACAGCCCCATGATGGATTTGATGAGAGTGGTTTTTCCGGAGCCATTCGGACCGATAACGCCCGCGAGGCAACCTTGCGGCAAGGTGAAATCAATGCCCCACAACACGGGTTTTTTATCATAACTCACCGTGAGGTCATGCACTTCAATTGCAGGATTTTGAACTTGAATAATCATTTCAGCGATTCTACGATGATGTTTACATTCGCCCGCATCATCCCGATGTAGTTGCCTTCCGGTGTGCCGGACTGACCAAGCGCGTCTGAATAAAGCGAGCCTCCGATTTTTACTTCATGTTTCAACTCACGGCAACTCTCCACAACCGATTTTAACAATCTATCAGAAATCGATGTTTCCACAAAAACCGCTTTTACTTTTCGATCCACAATTTTATTGACAAGACGCGTAACATCCTGCAACCCGACTTCCGCTGCGGTGGAAATGCCCTGCAATCCTTCCACTTCAATCCGGTAGGCTCTGCCGAAATATCCGAAAGCATCATGTGAGGTAATGAGTAATCGTTGCGCATCCGGAATGGTCGCGATCAACTGTGTGATTTCTTCATGCAACCCCGCCAGAGCGGATAAATAGCGAACCGTGTTTTCTTCATAGACTGTGGCATTGAGCGAGTCTGATTCTTGCAACGAAGTTGAAATCATCATCACAGCTTTCATCCATAAAGCGACATCCATCCAGATGTGTGGGTCGAAACTCAGTTTTTTTTCTGTTGATTCATTGGTGTTAATGAGTTGTAGCTCGTCAATTCCGTTCCCGACTCCAATCACAGGTTTTTTCTTTTCCAATTTCAATAAAACATTTTCCATTTTTCCTTCCAACCCAAGTCCGTTATAAAAAACCATATCGGCTTTCACCAATTTATTTAAATCACACTGCGTGGCTTTATATAAATGCGGATCAACACCGGAACCCATCAGCGATTCAACTTTTGCATTTTCACCGGTGATGTTTTTTACCACATCCGCCAACATGCCGGTCGTTGTAACAATATACAGTTGCGAAGAGGATGAATTCCCCTTTTCATTATGGCAGGAAAGAAAATTTAAAAAGATTAAAACGAGAAATAGCGGACTTTTCATTTGTTTTATCTGAACAGCAAAAATACGAAATTATTGTTTAACTAAATTTAATTTTAGATATGTCTAAATAATTAATCAAGAATTTCTAAGTCATTTTCATTTTTCCGTTTAAAAAAGAAACATTTTTTCCATTCAAATCGTACAAGACTGCGAGGCTGATTGGTTTAACTATTAAAAAAGGAGAATTTTCTATGGGAAAGCAGAGTATTTTGGTATTAGCGGTGCTGGTTATCGGTGCGACAGGATTTGTGGGTTTTAAATTCGCAGAGCCTAAGAAGATGGAGTATCAGGTTGAGTACAAGGTAGATTGTACCGGATGCGATGTTTATTTTCGAAATGAAAAAGGCGAATCGCAGGAAATGATTGGCGTAAGCAGCGGGTGGAATTACAAATTCACTGCGGGTTCCGGTCAGTTCGCTTATGTAGCAGCCACTCCCGACAAGGGCGGTAACGAGGCAAAAGTAACTATCCTGAAGGATGGACAGCCCGTTGAATCCGGTTTAAGCCGTGAAGCGAGAGTTTCCGCGCGAGCCGGAGTAATTGTTTACTAAAAATTGATTTTACCAACATTAAAAAAGCACGGCTCAGAGCCGTGCTTTTTTTTATTCTGAATTTCAAACAGTGTGAATACGAACAAGCTTCAATGTGGTGTAGAACAAATCGCACTTCTTAGATAAATGCGCTGGTCACACTAAACGAAGTCGAAGTGGCGCGATTGCCTTCCCGCATGGTTTCCCGATTCTCGAACTCACCATGAACACGCTAATTCAATTTTACAACTTTTCAAAGTTCAAAGATTTTTTCTTCAATCAGTTTTCCTTCATTCAGCACGCGCACAAAATATTTTCCATCCGGTAAATCTTTTGCTTCAAATTGTATTTTTAAAAGGTGCATTCCCGCTTTTTCTTGATGATTTTCAAGAATTGATTGAATGACGTCACCACTTTCATTGTAAATGGCGAAGGTGACAATTCCATCTTCATCCAGCGTGTATCTAAAATCGGTAACGATTTTCAATGGTTTAAATGTATTGGTATTGCCGGGTTGAATTTGATATTCAGCGGTGTACCAGGGCGGAATATTTCCGGTGAGTTTTGCAACAAGCAAACGTAATTCTTTAGACAACGCAGTATTCGCTGCATCATAAATGCCGCTCAAACTTTCATTGTCCGTAATACACCAGATGGCATGTTGAGCGGCTGTAGATTGAAATTTCTTTTTATTTACAAACTGGACAATCTCCATCAAATTTCCATCCGCCATCTCACCCATAGCGAACAATACTTCATTGTCTGGTCCCCTGTCATTTTTTTCCGTACACATAGCATAGATTTTCACATTCCTTTTTGCCTGCGGAGCAATGACTAAAAAACGGTCTTGTGTCACTATCATGTTTTGAATCGCGGTGTCATCGGGAATCAGGTTCAACCCCGCGTAAATTTCAATTTTGATTTCCTTTTTGTAAACATTCGTAATTTCCAGATTGATACATTGTCCGGTGTGTCCGCCTAATCCCTTCGCTGAAAAATTGACCCATCCTTTTTCCAGCGCTTGAGTTAATGAAACTGTTTGGACATTTGCAGCATCCGTTGAATGTTGAATGCAGAGCGTTAAAGCTGCTGTCAGAATCATCGTTTTAAAAAATTGAGAGTAGCTCATCGTTTTTGTTTTGTGCAGTTAAGATGCGGCAATGTTAACTTTCCATACATTAAAGAAAAAACCGAAAACTCAACCGTATGCATACTTTACAGGAAGACAAACGACACGGCAGCAATCAATGGTATAATCGTTTCCAGGTATATCTTGCGCAATTTGTCTATGGCGGTATTGATGGAAGCATCACGACCTTCGCGGTGGTGGCGGGCGCGGCAGGCGCGGGGCTGGATTCTTCCATCGTCATCATTTTGGGTTTCGCGAATCTTTTTGCGGATGGTTTTTCAATGTCGGTGGGAGCTTATCTTTCTTCAAAATCTGATTTGGATACGTATGAAAAACACAAACGCATCGAATATTGGGAAGTTGAAAATCTCCGCGAGCAGGAAGTGGAAGAAGTGAGGGATATCTATCGCGCGAAAGGATTTGAAGGCGAATTGCTGGATAAAGTGGTGGAAGTAATCACGGCTGACAAAGACCGCTGGGTTGAATCCATGATGAAAAACGAATTGGAAATGATTCCGTCAACTAAAAACCCGCTCGCGATTGGCGGCATGACATTTATTTCATTCATCATCATCGGTTTTATTCCGCTGCTGATGTATGTACTGGATTATATAACAGGGGGCAATAACATTCCTTTATTTTTAAGTTCTTGTATTTTGACTTTCATCGCTTTTATCTTCATCGGATTTCTGAAGGCTTACATCAATGAAACAGGAAAGTTGAAAGGCATCACTGAAACAGTACTTTTGGGAGCATTAGCCGCTGGAGTAGCTTATGGCGTAGGCGCATTTTTGGAAAGTATTATTAAATAAAAAATCATTGACAGAGAATTCATTTGCTTTGATGAAATTTGAATTTTTAAAATAAAAAGTGAAACCGCGTCAACATCATGCTTTCACACACCGAGGAAAATTATTTAAAAGCAATTTTTAAACTTTCGGAAAAAAATCCGGAAAATATTTCCACGAATGAAATCGCTGGAATCGTCAATACCACTCCTGCTTCCGTGAGTGACATGCTCCGCAAGCTTGCCCAAAAAAAATTAATCAATTATCAAAAGTACAAAGGCGTTCAACTGACAAAAAAAGGAAGTGAAGTCGCGCTGATGCTCATCAGGGCGCATCGGCTCTGGGAGGTTTTTTTGTTGGAAAAACTCGGATTTTCCTGGGACCAGGTGCATGAAGTGGCCGAAGAAATGGAACATGTGCGTACTCCCCTGCTGATTGCGCGACTCGAAAAATTTCTGGGCTATCCGAAGCACGACCCCCATGGCGACCCGATTCCAGATGCCAATGGCAACATCGCGTATCATGATGAAGTGAGTCTTTCGGAAATGAAGCCCGGGCAAAAAGGAAAGGTGGTGGGAGTGAAAGAACAAACAACCGGTTTTTTGCAATATTTAGATAAAATTCATTTGTCCATCGGGACAATTATTGAAGTAAAGGAGTTGAATGAATATGACAACTCATTATTGGTGAAGGTAAGCGGTAAAGAAATTTTTGCCTCTGAAAAAGTCTGTGAAAACCTGATTGTGATACAACTTTGAAATTTAAAATTATTTTTCCTGAATAAAATTTTTCAACAGGGCAATCGCATCTAAATTTCATTGATGATGGGGGATGCACTGAAATCAAGGGTCTATAATTTTGATTGCTCTCGGTTTATTTTTTTAACAAATTGAAATGAACCAGTAAATCAATGCTTTATAATTAGATACGATTGCCCTGAATTTTTCAATCGGTTATGTTTAATCATTAAAAATCATGATACTCGACATTCTGCTTCTCATTTTCATTATCACGGGATTTTTGACCGGCTTTCGCAAGGGATTAATCCAATCTGTATTTTCTTTTATCGCTTTATTTTTTGGAATCATGCTAGCGTTAAAATACAGTTATGTACTGTCAGATTATTTATATGAAAACAACCTGCTCACAACCAAATTCCTGCCTTTTATTTCATTTTTTTTCATCTTTCTATTTGCCATAGTTGTCGCAGGATTTCTTGCGAGAATCGTGGAAACAGTTGCAAAAGCGCTTTTCATGGGAACCATCAACAGAATGGTTGGCGGCATCTTTTGGACATTTTTGACGTTGCTCCTTTTCAGCACCATTTTGTGGTATCTTGACCAGCTTCAGTTTATCACGACAGAAATGAAAACCACGTCAATGTCCTATTCATATTTCATCACATTCGCCCCGGTGGTCATTGATTTATTTTCATCCATCATTCCTTTTTTTAAAGGATTGTTCGAGTCGTTGGAAATGATGTTTCAGGAAATGCAGCTACAGCCGCAACCAGCGCCAAAAAATTTGCAGGTTTAAAAAATCAGGAAAAAAATTAGCGGAAAGCGCGTCTTACATTAGCATCAGAATAGCCTGAATGATGGCAGCCAAAGCGAGGATAACGATAATCCACTTATAAAGGGAGAGATTGTCTTTTTCAGCTTTTTCGACCATAAACATAAAAACGATTTGAAGTAGCAAATCTTATCTGCCGGATGAATTAATTTAGATTTGCAAATTAGCCTTTTCATGAAATACTTTTTATTCAGTCTTTTCCTGTTATTTTTTCATCTGACTGTTTTTTCACAAAGAAAGCAGGAAAAAAGTTTGTTGGATAAAGCGCTGCAAAAAATTGAACGTGAAAATTATGAAGGCGCGCTGGCTGATTTAACTTCACACCTAGAAACGGATTCTTTAAACGCATTCGCATATTACAAGAGAGGATTTGCACATGCCATGTTGATGCGTCATCAAAACGCGCTGGATGATTTCAACCGGGCGATTTCGCTTCAACCCGGCAACGCGCAATTTTATTCTGAAAGAGGCATCGCTAAGCTGAATTTGAAAGACAAAGATGGCGCTTGTCTTGACTGGGAAAAAGCGGGTGAAATGAAATTTGAACCTGCCCGCGATTTATTCAACGAATATTGCAATCAATGAACCATTCAATTTTTCTTATTCTCGTACAATTAAGTTTTTGTCTCAATCTTTTCGGGCAGGAATATCAAAAAGTAATTACGGTACAGTCGCCATTCTATAAAAGCATTGACCATGTTTTAATGAGCGCAGACGGAAAAACAATTATCGCTGTTGACAAAGATGGACATCTTTTCAGTTGGGATGCATTCAGCGGTTCACTAAGCAGAATTATGCGCACATTCAAAAGTAATATTGATAAAATTGCAATATCCCCTGACAACAAACTAATTGCTACATTTTCAAACTATCAGATTTTCCTGTGGGATAATGAAAAAGGCGTTCAATTGAATACTTTAAATGTAAGCGGCAATAGTACCGGATTATTATTTCATCCATCAAACAAGACTTTATATTATGCATTATACAATGATGTTTTTAAAGTTGCAATCAGTAATTTTTCAAATCCTGTTAAAATATACAGCACTTCAAATACTATTACAAGTTTGAATATTACTGAAGATGAAAAAATTATTTTAATTTCTGAATCAGGAAATCTCACTTTGATGAATCTGGATGAACAAAAAATTAAAAATGAACTTTCTGTGTGTCCGCAGATTAAACAGGTTGGAATAAGTCAAAATTTTATTATCTGCTTATGTTCTGACAGCAACATTTATAGTTTTACTCTTAAAGAAAATATTTTGAAAAATACTGAAGTGATACAAATGCCGGATGCAACTTATGTAAGTCTGTTGCCAGATAAAAATAGAGTTTTGTTGATTGTTCTTGATGAAACCAGAAAACTGATTTGGAAAACGAAAAATGAAAAATTGATAAATGCCAAAGGTTTGCCGGAGAACATCACCGCGCTGAATTTTGGCGCTGACAAAAATCATCTCATCACAGGCAGCAATGATGGTAGTGTTTCGGTTTTTAAAATTCCGGGCATTGCGGATGAAAAAGATACTCCTTTAAATGAAACAACTTCAAGAACGTCAACTGCCGAAAAATTGGAATTGACCGCTGCCGGACTTCCGAAAACGCTCAATAACAGAACCGTGAAACTGCATCCACCGGTCGAAGTGAAATCCACTCAAATTGAATTGCTGATTTGGGATGATGAACATGTGGATAGCGACACGATTTCGCTGAACTTTAACGGTAAGTGGATTTTAGAAAACTATATGGTAACGCATGAAAAGAAAAAACTAACCGTCACATTGGAGCGCGGGAAGCCGAATTTCCTGATTATGCACGCGCACAATCTCGGCACTTTTCCGCCAAACACCGCGGCTGTTTCTTTCAATGACGGAAATAAAGACCAGGTTTTGACTTTGAAATCCGATCTTAAACGCAGCGATGCGTTACACTTTATCATCAAGGATTAAACTGCGGAATGTCTCTCCATGCACTCAATGAAAACAATTCATCCGGCTCCGGATTCCAGAATTATTTTTTCACTTTTTTATTAATATCCGTTTTTTCTATTCCGCTTTCAATTGAACTGCCGTTTACGGATTCATTCCAATTGCAAGTGCCGCTTGAAATTTTTGTAGCTGTTACCGCAATTTTTTTTATCACCGGATTGGTTACCGGAAAATTAAAATTCAGATTCTCTTTGAATGATTTTGCGGTGTTGCTTTTCTTAGCTGCCGCTTTTCTTTCCGTCATTTTTTCAACGATTCCACTATTTTCCATAAAAGCATTCGCCCTCCTTTTTGCATACACATTGGTATTCTTTTTTGGCATGAAAAGCCTCAATGGAAATTCACCACGCTGGAGAAAAATCTGGCAAACACTTTCAACCGGATTTTTCATCCTGATGATTTACACGCTCATCCACTATTTACAATTAGGCATTCACCGGCAAAACAGCTATGAAATGTCACAACCATTTATCCCGGGACATACTTTATTGATAGCTATCGGATTTCCTGCCTATTTAATGATGTTGAATGACTTATTGAGAAAAAAAACAGGGTGGCTGATGATGGTTTTTATTACACTCTTTTTAATCATCACATTGATTTCATTTTCACGCATTTATTGGGTAATCCTCTTCACGTTTTCTTTTTTATTGATTTTTTATCATGTGCAAAAAGCGAGATTGGCAATGATTTCATTGGCAACATTATTTTTAATTACAGGAATCATCGCCTATTTTATCATTGACCAAAAACGCGACCGCGACCGCACCTGGGATGACCCTGACGACCACAACTCGGTGTTTGTTCAAATCCAATCCATTTTTGTTTGGTATAAAAACGAGTCGAATATTGAACGCGGAAACCGCTGGCTTATCGCTCGGGAAATTTATAAAGACAACAAACTAACCGGCAGCGGACTTAACACCTATCCGGAAATTTATTTTCAATACAAAGAAGATTTACCAATTCATGAAACCAATCTGAGTTGTGTAAAAATGAATGCGCATCAATTATACTTCGGCTGGCTTTCAGACATGGGTTTGATTGGCTTCATCAGCGGGTTACTAATGTTGAGCGCATGGCTCATTACCGTCATCAGGCTGCGCGGTTCACCACATTTTTTACTGTCAGTTTTGTTATTTCTGAATTTCATCCTGCTGGGATTAATTGAAGATTTCACGACACTTGATAAAATCATGGCGGTATTTTGGATTTCATTCGCCTACACCGTTCACCTCGGAAATCTGCGTGATTAATTATTTTCATCAGTAAATAATGGATGTCGGACAAATTGCACGCTTGTCATTCCGGCTTTATGCCGGAATCCCCTGCTGATTACATACACATGGGGATGCCGGAACAAGTCCGGCATGACACAAGAATTATAATTTGTCCTAAAGCCGTAATCAAAGGAAAATTCCGGTTCAAATGCATTTTGTAAGTTTGCCTTATTCTATTTTTAAAAAAAAAATTATGATTTCCAAGAAACTTGAAAAGGCGCTCAACGCGCAAATCGCATACGAAGCAGAAGCATCTTACATCTATCTCGCCATGGCATCCTGGTGTGAACAAAAAAGCCTCAACGGGTGCGCTGATTTTTTTTACGCCCAGTCCGAAGAAGAAAGACAACACATGCTGAAAATTTTTCGCTACATCAATGAGTTGGAAGGACATGCCATCGCGCCAGCCATCGCTCAGCCTCCGGTAAACTTTCAATCAATTCTTGATGTTTGCAGCAAAGCCCTTACAGCGGAACAGAAAGTGACAAAAGCCGTTCACAAACTCTCCGAACTTGCCGCTTCCGAAAAAGATTACGCCACTTACAACTTCATCCAGTTTTTCGTGGACGACCAGCGCGAAGGCGAAACCGTTTTGATTCATATCATTGATAAAATCAAACTCATCGGACTGGAAGGTATGGGGCTGTATTACATTGACAAAGAATTCGAGTCGCTGGCAAAAACAAAGTCTGAAGGAAATTGAAGCTATCAAATTCGAAGATTTAAGAAATAATTTTTACGCGCTCTTCGTACGACTATGTCTTGCTTTGACTCGCAGCGGATGCTATTGAAGTGTTTTACCTTCGGGAAAATAATATGATGAATAATATCTATAAAAAATTATTCCTGTTTGATTATCGAAACCTTATTACTAAATCATGATGAATAAAAACAAAGAAATGCAAATAGACGAACAGCAACTTGCTATTCACATGATTGATAAATATCGTGATTCCATATCGCTGCGCTACAATTATGAACACCTCTCGGAAACATTTGAACTGTCATCACAATTGGATGAAGAGGTGATTGAATGTTTGCGGCTTTACTTTTTAGAATGCCTCTACCCGACCGCGGATGAAAGGCTAAAAGTCGATGAAGCGTTTGAGAGTTTGCGTTCGTTTGTCACTCATCCATCCAAAACATGGGCGTTGCTCGGCAATATGGCAGGCGCGATATTTAAGTTCGGGATGCAATTTCCGCAGGCGATGAAAGCCGGGATGTCTTCCTTAGATTCTTACCTTGACGCCAAGCGTTTTGAAAATGAATTATTGAAAGCCGCCATCCATCAGGAATTAGTGTTCCCAATCTCCAATGAAGAATTCGACCGTTGTCTCGCGAGTATTCCGAGAAGGGAAATAGAAGTTTTTACCAATGATGTGATTTCACTTTTTCAAGCGATGGCGAATTCCAAATTGCTGAAAAAAACAATTTCCATCATGGACGATGTGTTGTACAAAGTGAAACATAACACGCATGTTTACTCCCCGCAGGATGCGGAAGGCATTGAGTTGGGAATCAACATCCTGAATCGCGGCTACCGTTTATTCAAAGATTACCCTGAAAGCCTCAAAACGGAAATTATCGTTACCATCCGGGAGAATGAAAAATGGTATTTGGATAAAGTGTATGGTCGAATCGGGTAAACTGTTTTTAATTCAGTTTACTTCGCAAATGCCACTGCCCGTTTTTCTCTGATAACTGTCACTTTCACCTGCCCCGGATATTGCATTTCGTTTTGTATTTTATCGGAAATGGTGAAAGCCAAATCATCAGCCTGCTTGTCGCTCACTTTATCACTTTCCACAATCACGCGCAACTCTCTGCCTGCCTGAATCGCGTAAGCTTTATCCACGCCATCAAAAGCGAGCGCGAGATTTTCAAGGTCCTTGATACGCTGAATGTAGTTGTCCATCGTTTCCCTGCGCGCACCCGGGCGGGCGCCTGAAATGGCATCGCAAGCCTGAATAATCGGAGAGATGATGTAGGTCATTTCCACTTCGTCATGGTGAGCGCCAACGGCATTGCACACAGCCGCGTGTTCGCCATATTTTTCACACCACTTCATGCCCAGCAGCGCGTGTGAGAGTTCAGATTCTTCTTCCGGCACCTTGCCGATGTCATGTAGTAGCCCGGCACGTTTGGCAACTTTCGGATTCAGTCCTAGTTCTGCCGCCATCGTTGCGCAGAGGTGAGCGACTTCTTTCGAGTGCATCAGCAGGTTTTGCCCGTAGGAAGAGCGGAAACGCATTCTTCCGACAATCCGGATGAGTTCGGGATGCAATCCGTGAACTCCCAATTCAATCACGGTGCGCTCGCCAATATCCACGATTTGTTCTTCCAATTGTTTTTTTGTTTTGGCAACCACCTCTTCAATACGTGCCGGGTGGATACGACCATCAGCGACCAATCGTTGCAATGACAGGCGCGCGATTTCCCTGCGTACTGGGTCATAAGCCGAAAGGATGATAGATTCGGGCGTGTCATCCACGATGATTTCAACACCGGTGGCGGCTTCGAGCGCACGAATGTTGCGTCCCTCCCTGCCGATGATTTGTCCTTTCTGGTCGTCAGAGGCGAGGTTGAAAACGGAAACGGTGTTTTCAATGGTGGTTTCGGCAGCCGTGCGCTGAATCGTCTGCAACACAATTTTCTTGGCTTCCTTATTGGCTTTCAGCTTTGCTTCTTCCGTGATTTGGCGGAAGAGCGCCATAGATTGAGTTTTAGCTTCCTCTTTCAGTGATTCTACCAATTGCTTCCGGGCTTCTTCTGCGGAGAGTTGCGCCAACTGTTCCAACTTGCTGACATGTTCCTGATGCGCTTTTTCCAACTCCTGTTTCTTAACACTCACTAATTCCAACTGGCGCGAAAGATTCCCTTTGATATTATCAGATTCTTCATCCTTTTTCTTCAGGGTTTCGCGTTGCTGGTTCACCTGCTGTTCTTTCTGTCTCAGGTTTCTTTCGCGTTCTTCCATTTTCTGATTCCGTTGCGAGGTTTGGCTTTCATGCTCGGATTTCATTTGCAAAAACTTTTCCTTCGCTTCCAGGATGCGGTCTTTTTTGATGGTTTCAGCTTCTTTTTTCGCATCTTCAATGATGCGGGCGGCTTCTTTTTTGCCGCGCTCCTCTTCTTCCTTAGCGATATTTTTAGCGCGCTCCTCTTCCTGTCGCGCGGCTTTCTGATACAGCGTTTTGCCAACAAAAAATCCGATGAGCAACGCGACCACTGCTGCGACCGCGATGATAATGATTGTTTCTATTTCCATGTTTGTTTCAATTGTTTTGATGTTGATGTGTTTATTTAAAACGCTTCACTTTTTTCATAAGCGCGGAAAAACACAAAAACGGGTTTAATAAAATGACAGGAGGGACAATGAATCCAACAACTGAATTCAACTCACGGTTTCAGTGAGGAGGGAGTCAATTTCACGGAGTTTATCGAAAAAAGCAGGGTCGGTTATCACCGACTTTTCTTTTCCGGAAAGGATTTCAACTTCGTTCATCAACGCGCACATGGCGAGGTAGTCTTGTTTGTCTTTGGCGGAATATTGCTGCTGCAACTCTTTCACTCTTTCATTCAGCTTTTTTGCAGCGCGCCTGACAACTTCCTCTTCCTCAGGTCTTATCTTCAGGGGATAAGTCCTGTCGGCAACGATGAGATTTATATTGATTAGCTCCGTGTTGCTCACAAGTTCAGTCATTTAACAGTGCAACGCACCTGTCAATTTCTTTAATATATTCGTTAATCTTTCTTTTCAATTCCGTTTTTTCCTTTTCATCAGCAGGCACCAACATTTTTGTCAGTCTCAGCAAATTTAATTCCTGCAACGAAACGGCATTTTTCATTCTTTCGGCTTTCAACTGTTCTTTCAGGGCTTTATTCTCTTCATTCAGCACGACAAAATCTTCTTTCAAATCCTGATAGCAGTTGACAAGTATTCCTACTTTTCGAGAAATGTCATTTACTTTAACATGATATTCTTCCATAGGATTGTTCACCGCTTGTGATGCCTGTTCTGTCAACATCTATTATGTTATTTAAATCAGAAAGGTATCTTAACCTGATAAATTTACGTCTTTTAGAATTCTTTCAACTGTCCGGGAATCTTTTTTTTAGACAGTTGCATAAAAACGTCCTTTTTGAGGGACAGAAAGTTGTCGGAATTTTAATAATAATTACCTGATTTCAGCTTTCAGTTCTTCTTTATATCTGCTCATCAATCGCGTCATCAATTTGTCCACGTCCTTGTCGGTAAGGGTTTTTTCTTCATCTTCGAAAAAATAACTCACAGCATAGGATTTCATCGCTGCGCCTAATTTCTCATCGGTGTAAACATCAAACAGGTGAACGGATTTCAGCAGTTTCCTTCCCTCTTCTTTCGCGATATTCTCAATTGAAGCAAATGTGATTTCATTATTCAACAATAACGCTAAATCGCGCCTCACTCCCGGAAAACGGGGAATTTCTCTGAACTGCACGGAGTTCATTTTTGCCAGCGCCACGATGTTTTCCCAATGAAAATCGGCATAAAAAACAGGCTGTCGAACATCCGTTTGTTTCAGGAATTCTTTTTTTACAATTCCAAATTCCACTAAATGAAGTGTTTTTGAATTTTCTTGATAAGAAAAACTCAATCCGTAACTGAAAATATTTTCATCCGCCTCTTTGCTTGTGAAATTTTTCAAACCACAGCGTTTTAAAATATTTTCCGCGACAGTTTTCAAAAAATAGAAATCAGCAGGCTGTTGTTTTTCAGTCCAGCTTTCAGCGCGTTTCATCCCGGTGACGATGAGCGACAACCGCCATTCTTCATGATATTCTCCCGGATTGAATTGGGTATATATTTTTCCGATTTCAAACAATTTCAAATCATTGTTTTTTCGATTGAGGTTCCATGCCGCTACTTCCAGTCCGGAGTAAAGCATGTTAGTGCGCAACACGTTTAAATC
>JBGTCY010000122.1:0-7551 GCA_041748615.1 Chitinophagales bacterium | reverse complement strand
TACAATAAAAGCATCGGTCACCGTGGTTTTCTTTTTTGATTTCACATCTTCTTCCAGCAGGAGAAAAACATTGCCCTGATTATCCGGTACTATTTTCCTGATGAGCATATTCCGGTCCGGTTCGTTGACGGTAATTTCCTCACGGGCGATGAGATTGAGTTGGTCATCCATCACAATCACCTTCACTTTTTCCGCCACATCATTCACAAAAACAGGGTAGTAACACACTGCTTTTGATTGGTTTTGAGAGGCGGTAACGCGCACCAGCGAACCCATGTCATATTTTGAGATTGACATTGAATCCATGAGCACCGCGCTCCCGTCACCGGTAAATTTGCTGTTCCATTTTTCCCCGTATATCATCGCGAGTCCTCTTTGATTCACCATGTAAAAAACTAAGGTCTTTTCAGGATAAACCAACAGCCTCCTTAGGTTGGCTTCCGGATATTTGAACACTAAGTTTTTTGACCAGCGCACACTGAGATTGTTGCTATGCGCTTCAATGACATGATTGCTTTTGCCGAACTTGTAAATCAAGACGCCTTCTTTGTTTTTTCCCAAAATCCGGAACTCAGGAGTTTTGGTAGAAAGTTTTTTGGCAGCGGAATAAGATATTTTCTGAGAAAATGCCCGCGGGGTTATCGAAAGGCAAAAAAATAAAAGCAGAAAGGGAGTTGTAAAATATTGATGCGTCATTGCTTCTGAACGAATATTGATTGTAGTTATGTTTTGTTTGGATTCTTATTATTCAAAAATACAAATTTTAAAAGCCGGATTTACGAAAGTTATTTTAACCAATAATCACAAGAGTAACATCCGGTGTTGAGTCAGCTCCGAATTTTTTTTTTGCCACAAAGACACGATGTCACAAAGGAAACACAAAGTTTAAGTTGTTGATAATCAATTTATAGTGAAACTTTGAGACCTTGAGTCTTAGTGGCAATTATTATGTTTTTAGCCTTTTCAGAGTGGTGTCAATTTTTAAATTGTTTGACACGATTGACCGACTAATTATATTGTTGGGCAAAAGCCCCATGGTTAAGGGCATTCTATAGCCCATCCGCCTTGGCGTGATGAGGCTAAATCATAAAAACTCATTTAGCCAACATAAGCCGTTCAATCGAGGTAATCTGAGGATAATTCTGGATTAAGAAAATGCAGCCTCTCATTTTTTAGTCAATAAAACCGGCACAAAAGCAGCCATTCCTGACAGTAAGATAAAAAGAATTGACGCAGCATGAGTGATGAGCGCAAAAGCAAGGGACTCTTCTCTTGAAATTCCGATGAGCATCAAGCCATTGGCAATGAGCCAATGATAAGCCCCCACACCGCCCTGAACGGGAATCAACATGCTCAACACCGCTAATGCTAATATCAGGACTCCATGTTGCAGGCTGATTTGTGAGGTGGACTCAAAGGCGTAGAAGCAGACATAGAATGAAATCAGATAACCCGCCCACATGAAAATGGTCAGAATGATAAAATTGATCGGTTGATTCATTTTTAATAATGAACGGAATCCATCAAAAAAGGATTTCAGCATCCCTATGGGAACTCCTTTGATATAAAATTTGCTGAACCATCTTTTTGAAAGTACAAGAATCAATAAGAGAACAATAATCAGGATAATAAATACTGAATAAGAAAAGGCGGTGATTCTTGATAATAACGGTGTCAATACTTCTTCAAATAATAAAGGACTGATAAGCTCAGCATGATAAAAAAACACCGGGAACATGAGCGCGAAAACGATGATTACATCAGTGATTCTTTCTGTCACTACCGTACCTATCATCGGGGCGATGGGGATGTTGTCTGTTCTTCTGAGCGACCAGGTGCGCATTAAATCACCAACTCTCGGAATCGCAAGATTCGAGATGTTGCCAATGAAAACAGCATACAGGGCATGAAGCTGAGAAGGGTAAAATCCCAATGGAGTTATCTGCATCTTCCAGCGCACGGCACGGAAATAATCTCCGGCAAAAGCAAGCAGTAGGGAAAGGATAATCCAGTAAAAGTTGGTTTTATAAATCTCGGCAATCACCTGCTTAAAATCAACACCCCGGAATGATAAATAGAGAATGACTAACGCGATGATGAAGAAAGCCAAGTTGCTCAGGATGGACAGAAGTTTATCCCTCAATTGTTCTGGTTTGCCTGTTAAAAAGCTAAAGTTAGTTGATGCAGGAAGTCTTAGTATAGTTTTCGAAATAAATTCCTCAATCTTCGAGTGAGTTCGGAATAGGGGATTTCTAAAATGTCGCCCCAATGGGGCTAGTTGAATATATGATTTTATGACTACCAAATAGTCGTTCCTAACGGAACTCTAAAAAAGCCCGGTATGGGCGACCTTATGGTAGAAATATGCATGCAAAAAGAATATTCAAGCCCCAGAGGGGCGACCTTTTTTGTCAATTGAGTTAACCATAACCCGGGTTAAGTGGTGAATTTTCCAGAATTTTTGAACCTGTATTTTGATGAAGTTGTTTTGAAAGTGTTCCTGATTACGGATTTTGAAATAATTCAATCAGTGAAAGTGAAAAATCCGGTGATTGTTTAGGATGCTGCCGCAAACAATCCTGAATACTCACCGCTTTTTGTTGGCATCTTCAAATAAAAACTTTTTCCGAACCCTTATCTTTAACCCTCAAAAAAAATTATATGGCAGAAGTTATCCGAATGCCCCGCATGAGTGACACGATGGAAGAAGGCGTGATTGCCGCTTGGCATAAAAAGGTGGGCGACAATGTCGCCATCGGTGAATTGCTGGCTGAAATCGAAACTGATAAAGCCACGATGGATTTTGAAAGTCCGAAAAAAGGCGTGTTGCTGCACATAGGCGTGGAAAAAGGGCAGTCAGTGAAGATTGACGGAGTGCTTGCCGTCATCGGTGAAAAGGGTGAGGATTTTAAAGCCCTTTTGGAAAAAGAAAAACAACCCGAAAAGAAAAAGCAGGAGACCGCAAAGGATGATTCAGCTGAAAAAGAAACAAAGCAGGAGGCTTCAGCCGAAAAAGAAAAGAAGCAGGAGGAACCTGCCGACAAAAAAGAAAAACAACCACAGGTACCATCCGCTGAAAAAGAATCCGATTCCAAGACTGCCGATGGCAGAATCAAAGCGTCACCGCTTGCAAAAAAAATGGCGGAGGAAAAAGGAGTGAAACTGTCGCAGGTGAAAGGCTCCGGTGATGACGGAAGAATTATCAAACGTGACATCGAATCTTTCAGCGAAAAAAAGCCGGCTGCCACCGAGTTCGGAGTTGAAAGCTCTGAGGATGTAGCACATACCCAAATGCGGAAAACCATCGCCAAGCGGCTGGCTGCCAGCAAATATTCCGCGCCTCATTATTACATCACGATGGAAATCAACAAGGACAGCGCCATGGAAGCCCGCAAAGGCGTGAATGAAGTGGCTGCGCCCATCAAAGTTTCATTCAATGACATGATTGTGAAAGCGGCATCCGTGGCGTTGAGAAAACACCCTTACGTCAACGCAAGCTGGACGGACGAATCCATCCGGCTGCATCATCACATTCACATCGGGGTGGCGGTGGCGGTGGATCAGGGGTTGGTGGTTCCGGTCATCCGGTTTGCGGATGGCAAGTCGCTCTCGCAAATCGCTGATGAAACCAAAGCCCTGGCGGGACGCGCGCGGGAAGGAAAATTGAAATCAGATGAAATGCAGGGCAACACGTTCACGATTTCCAATCTCGGCATGTTCGACATTGATGAATTCACGGCAATCATCAACCCGCCCGCGTCCTGCATTCTGGCGGTCGGGCGCATCATTGAAACGCCTGTGGTGAAAAACGGCAACATCAAAACCGCGCATCTCATGAAAGTAACCATGTCCTGCGACCACCGCGTAGTAGATGGCGCCACCGGAGCGCGTTTCCTGCAAACCTTCAAACAACTGCTCGAAAATCCGGTGATGATGTTAGTGTGAGGGAGAATTGTTTTGCGCTTGCTTTGTACGACTATACCTTTCTTTGATCGGTAGTCCCGATTTTTCATCGGGACGATTGGAGTTCTTTACCTCCGGGTGAGGAAAAAATGAGTTATCGGTAACTCTATTGGCGACCGTGCAGACATACGCAACGGCAATAACCCATTTGCCAACTCTATTTCAGTATGAATCCATCAAATAATATTTACTTTCCGAATTAAATTGTTCACTATATTTATGCGTTCACGGTTCGTGGACAAGTGAGTTTAACTGAACACGACAAGAAAATGGAAGAGAACATAGTATATACCGCCTTAGAGAACCTATGGAAACACACAGGTATTTAGGAACTTACACAGCCACTAGATATAGAAAGCCATCAAACAAAAAAAGCGGCTCAAAATTGAACCGCTTTTTGGCTCCTCCTCTAGGATTTGAACCTAGGACCTACTGGTTAACAGCCAGCCGCTCTAACCAACTGAGCTAAGGAGGAATTTTATTTAAAAACTTCTTTTTTTGAAGTGTTTTTTTAAGAACGGTTGACAAAATTACTCGTTACGGAGAAATAATGCAATATTTGTGCTCCAAAATAAAAAAAAACTTTTCGCATGAGTTTACTTGTAGTAGGAACGGTTGCTTTTGACGCGATTGAAACCCCATTCGGCAAAACCGACCGCATCATCGGAGGAGCTGCCACCTATATTTCCTGGGCGGCTTCTTATTTTACCAAAGAAATCAACTTGGTGTCAGTGATTGGTGATGATTTTCCGCAACATGAAATTGAATCTTTACAACAACGGGGAGTTGATACGAAAGGATTGAAAATATTAAATGGTCAGAAATCCTTCTTTTGGTCCGGCAAATATCACCTTGACATGAACACGCGCACCACGCTCGCGACAGAGTTGAATGTGCTTGCAGATTTTGACCCCGTAGTTCCGGAAGAATATACCATGAGCGAATTTCTGATGCTCGGCAATTTGACGCCCCGGGTTCAAATCAAGGTGATTGAACAAATGAAAAGAAGACCGCGCCTGATTGTGCTCGATACCATGAATTACTGGATGGACTCAGACCGTCCGGGTTTAGACAAAGTATTAACGATGGTTGACGTACTTGCGATTAATGATGAAGAGGCGCGCCAATTATCACAGGAATACAGCCTGATAAAAGCCGCCCGTAAAATCTTAAAAATGGGTCCGCGCTATTTGATTGTAAAAAAAGGAGAAAACGGAGCATTGCTTTTTCACGAAAATGATGTCTTTTTCGCTCCCGCAATTCCGTTGGAAGAAGTGTTTGACCCGACCGGTGCGGGAGATACCTTTGCCGGAGGATTTATCGGACATCTCGCAGCCACAAAGGATATTTCGTTTGACAATCTTAAACGCGCGGTGATTTTCGGTTCCGCCTTAGCTTCTTTTTGTGTTGAGAAATTTGGTATAGAAAGACTCAAAAATATTTCTGAGGAAGAATTAGACGAAAGAGTGCAGGAGTTTATTGACTTGGTTCAGTTTGATATTTCGCTGGAAGATTAATTCCTACACCTCCACTCTCAACCCGTCATACGCTAACTTGATATTTTCCGGCAGTTCACGGTTCACCGCGTCATGATAGCCTAATTGATGGCTGATGTGTGTGAAGTAGGCTTTTTCAGGGTTTAGTTCATGCACCAATTCAATTGCCTGCTTCAGGTTGTAATGGGAAATGTGTGCTTCTTTGCGCAGCGCGTTCAGCACGATGACTTTCGAGCCTTTGATTTTTTCTTTTTCTTTTTCAGCGATAAAGTTGGCATCCGTGATGTAAGAAAAATCACCGATTCTGAAAGCGTAAACGCGCATTTGATAATGTAAAACCTCAATCGGAATTACTTCAATGCCTTCAACCGTGAAAGGCGCGTCATTAAAAATTTGAATGTCCACTTTCGGAATGCCGGGATAATTATTTCCATTAAAAATGTAATCGTATTGTTGTTGGATGACTTTGTAGGTTTGATCATCCATGTAAAGCGGCATGGGTTTTTTGGTCACATAATTATAGCCGCGAATGTCATCCAGCCCGCCCGTGTGGTCTTTATGTGAATGTGTGAACAGGATGGCATCCACATTTTTCACTGATTCGCGCAGCATTTGCTGGCGAAAATCAGGACCGCAGTCAATCACCAGCGTTTTGCCATTCGTAATGACCATCGCGGAAGTGCGCAGCCGTTTATCTTTCGGATTTTCTGACAGGCAAACATCTGTAT
This sequence comes from Chitinophagales bacterium, assembly GCA_041748615.1. Taxonomy (GTDB): domain Bacteria; phylum Bacteroidota; class Bacteroidia; order Chitinophagales; family CAIOSU01; genus JBGTCY01. The sequence continues at coordinate 1,364 of JBGTCY010000122.1, read as the reverse complement.
AGCAGCCTACCATCGGCACGCCTCCCGAAGTTCCCGTTCCAAGAAAGACGACTTCCACGTATCAGTTTTTTTGTAAGGTCTTTCCGTAAAATGCTTTTACATCAGCCGAGAGTGCGTTCTCATCCAATTCGATTTGCGGTAAAATTTCAAGCAGGGTGTTAATCCGGGCTTCGGTTTCAAAATATTTATTGACCACTGCCACTTTTTTTTCTTTCAAAATACAATAACCCGGTTTGAAATTTCCTTTTTCATAACGAACGAGATAGCCGGCTTCGGAAAAAATGTCTTCAATCTTCTTCAATGTGTTTGCGGTATATTTGAACATAAGCCTTGAATATGTATTTACTTTGTAAGCGTAAAATTAAGAATGCTAAAATGCAAAATTACCTGTTAACCGCCTTGTTCCTTTTTTCCACACTTGTTGCCGTAGCGCAGGAGCAGTTTGTGCGTAAGGAAGAATCCATCTTCAGACCCGCGCTGATTCTGGGTTTCAACGCCTCACAGGTGGACGGAGACAACATAGCCGGTTACCGGAAATTCGGTTTAAATGCGGGCGCAGCCGCATTTATCAGGCTGCCAAAAAACTTCACATTCAATTTTGAAATCCTTTTTTCACAAAAAGGAGCGCGCAACTCTCCCAATCAGGCATTCATGGGTGAACCGTTCAGGCTCATGCTGGATTATGTGGATGTCCCTTTTGTTTTTAATTACCATGACAGAAACAGCCAGGGAAATGATGTGGCAATCTTTGGAATCGGTGTTGTATTTACCAGCTTGGTGCGCTATAAAGAATTCAGGGGCGGACGGGAATGGGAATATCCGGAAGGCAGTCCCTACAACAGGCTTGGAGCCGAGGCATTGGCGAATCTGACGTTTGTCATCCGTCAGCATTTTGGAATCAACCTGCGGTACATGTATTCTATGACCAATATCGTGAATCGAAAAATGGATTTCAGCGCGATGCCCAATCAGGGTCAACGCAACAATTATCTTTCCCTGAGGTTCATGTACCTGTTTTGATTTAGAGCCTGTTCAGTGAAGTTGTCAAAATAACAACTGCAACTTGAATTCTGCATTAGCAGATATTAGAGATCAGGCGCTAACAAAAATGATATTTACTAACAAGTTGTCGTTTTTTAAGCACCAAAAAACAATTCACAAAAAAATAATACTCAATTCTAAAAAAACAAAAGACAAATCAATCCAGATACAATGTTCTGTTGGTTTGAAGTTTTCTTTTATTTGTTATTGGAATTTATTTGTGATTTGCTTTTTGTAATTTCTATTTCCAGTAGAAAGACTGGCTTTTTTACCTGAAGGCAAAAAATGTAGATATTAGACGCATAGACCGGCAAGGGCAACAA
>JBGTCY010000121.1:0-6029 GCA_041748615.1 Chitinophagales bacterium | reverse complement strand
CATTATCAATAATGTGTACTCGTACAACAGGGCCGGTCAGGGCAGGCAATTTTTCAAAAGACAGAAATTTGGACTCCGGCACAAGAGTATGGCATGGCGATTTAGCTGAGCTAATTCTGTTTAACGACAACCTTTCAGATTCTGTCATTAACCTGGTTGAAGGATACCTGAGATATAAATATGCTCCTCCTGTAAATTTAGGAGCTGATAAAATTTCTACTTACAGCCTTTGTGACACGATTGTAATTAACATTGAAAATTATTACAAAACCTACGCCTGGTCAACAGGTGATTCGACCAGTTCTATTACAGTAACGGCAGAAGGAATCTACCATGTTACTGTTACTGATCAATTTAATAAGAAAAGTTCTGATACGGTTGAGGTAAAATTTATCAAACCAAATTTCATTCAGCCAGCAACTTTATGTGCGGGAGATTCTATAGTTTGGAATACCGGATTAACCAGTATTTATGAATTTGAATGGCAGGACAGTTCAGATACTCCGGATTATATAATCAGAAACGAAGGTCCTTATTGGGTTAAAATCCGGGATTCTGTTGGCTGCACATATACTTCTCCGACCGTATTTATCCAGGTTGATTCCTTTGCATTAGTTGCTGATTTGGGTCCCAATAAACAACTTTGTGAAGGTCAATTATTGGGATTAGAAACCGGTGCACAAACTGCAACATCTTATCTGTGGAGTACAGGCGAAACGACTCCTGCAATCAATATCCTGACTGCGGGCAACTACTTTTTAACTGTCAGCAGCATCAATAATTGCATTTTAGTTGATTCGATTGAAATCACCCTTGGTGCAATTGCCCCAACAACTAACTTTTTTACTCAAGATGTTTGTTTTGGCAACCCAACTGTTTTTACCGATCAGTCAGGCATTCCTTTTCCCAACAACATCATAGAATGGGAATGGAATTTTGGTGACGGCAATTCTTCTGCTTTAGAAAATCCGGTACATATTTATGGCGCACCCGGTACATACAATGTTACTTTAATTGCAAAAGCTGACAATTTATGTACAAATTTCATGTCCAAACCTGTAAATATTTTTAGCTTGCCTGAAGCGCTTTTTTATGACTCGCTGGTGTGTGTTAATTATACTTATAATTTCAATGATGTCTCGGTTCCGGCTCCAGGTGCTGCCATCAGCTCATGGTTATGGGATTTTGGAGATAATTCATTTTCAACGCTGAAAAATCCATTTCATCAATTTGATTCCGTAAAAAATTATACGGTTTCCCTTACGGTAACAGATTCAAGGCTATGCACCAGTCAGTTCTCGCGTGACGTAGAATCAATCCCTCCGGTTCAGGCAGCATCCACCCCCGTACATTACCTGCCTCTTGATGATATTACCATCTCAAATCAGCAAGTAGTTTTTCAATGGTCTCCCTCACAAGGCGCTTTTTATTATAAACTGGAAATCTCAACAACTCCGTTATTCTCTAATCTTATACATGCAGAAAATGGCATAACCGGCACCCAGGTGACAGTCAATACCTTACCGTTTGGTAATACTTACTACTGGAGAGTTTTAGCTTATAATTTTTGTACTGAATCCACCACATCAGGAGTATTACGATTTAACTTATTTGCGCCATCTGCCATACCCGGATTATGTCTGTGGTTAAGTTCCGACCACGGGGTTGTCACCGATATCAACCAGAGTGTGCAATCCTGGCAAGACAGAGGCCTGTCTTTAAATAATGCTGTTCAGACAAATTCTTTAAGAAGACCTTCCCTTATACAGAATGTTTCTAAATTAAATGGTGCCCCTATCCTCAAATTTGACGGTCAGGATGATTACTTGCAATTCAATATGATTAATTCCATTCGGACAGTATTCTGGATTATCAGAGAAGAACCTGCTGCAACTCCTTTCAGCAGGCACTTGCTTGGAACAAGTCCCAGTGGAGTAGCGCCTGATTTTCACAGAGGTTGTTGTAACAACACACAAAACTCAGGACAGGGTACTGTTAAATATTTTTGGAGTGATTTATACGCAAGTAATAATGTTAGGACCGGAATAACCCGGATGAACGGTGATATTATAAACGGTTTAACAACCAATGTCCCAACAGAGTATTCAATTGTTTCTATTGTTACGAATGGCGACACAAAAGGCGACTGCTTTTCCTGTGACCGTCCTTTGCAATACCCCAACGACAAACGCTACTGGTGGGGCGACCTCGCTGAACTCATCATCTTCTGCGAACCGTTAAATGATTCATTGGTGAATGTGGTGGAAACGTACCTGCGCCACAAATACGCCCCCCCCGTCAATCTCGGACCCGACATCACGCTCGGCTATGGTGTTTGCACACCTACGTTGCTGGATGCCGGTGCGCGGTTCAATAAGTTTTTATGGTCAACGGGTGATACCACCCAAACCATCCAGGTTCTTGGAGGGGGCACAATTTCCGTCATCGCGACTGACATTTTTGGCTATAATACAATTGATGAAATCAATATCAACGGTGGACTGAGAACGGTTACTTTTGGTGACACGCTCTTCATCTGCACCGGTGACTCGGTCGTTTGGGATACGGAGCTAACAAATGATTACCTGTTTCAATGGCAGGACGGCAGCACAGACAGTTTCTTTGTCATCAAAGAAGCGGGCATCTATTTTGTGCAGGTGAGTGACACTTTCGGATGTTCCATTACTTCCAGTTCAGTTTTAGTGTTGATAGATTCCTTCGGACTTCAGGCAACATTGGGTGGTGATACCGCGCTTTGTTCCGGCAACAGCCTTGAACTATTAGCAGGTGCTGATGAAGCGGTTTCGTATCTCTGGAGTGACGGCAGTTCCGATTCCCGCTTAGTCGTGCAACAACCGGGTGACTATGCTGTAACGGTGCAAAACATCAATGGTTGTATTCTTCATGATACGGTGACAGTGAGCATCTATGGCGTTGCTCCTGACGCTGATTTTGATTTCACAGGAATATGTTTTTCCGACTCTACAGCGTTCACGGATAAAACATCCCCAACAAATCTTGTTTCCTGGCATTGGAATTTTGGAGATGGTAACTCAGACAGCATTCAGCATCCCGTACATTCCTATTCAACTCCGGGTACATACACCGTGCGTATGACTGTTTTAGATTCCGTTGGATGTTATCAGAATGAAGTGCAGCAACTCATTATTTATGAACTTCCTGTAGCTCAATTTACCAATACACTCGTGAATTGCGCTGCGGATGAAGTCAGTTTTACAGACGGCTCTGCTGTTCAGAATATTCAAACGATTACGAACTGGCATTGGGACTTTGGAGAAGGCTCCACCTCGAGCGTAAAAAATCCCACACATGCTTACTCCACGCAAGGCTATTATCCAATGAGCCTGACCGTCAGCACGGATAAAGGTTGTTCCACCACGTTCAATAAAACGCTTGAAGTATTCCCGGAACTGCAAGCGGGATTCCGGGCTGAGAATCTTTGCTTTGACACCCCGGTGAATTTTTATGATAATTCCCCCAGCCTTTCTATCGTTTCATGGAATTGGGAGTTTGGCGACAATTTTGGTTTTTCAAGTCAAAAAAATCCAACGCATGTCTATTTGGCTGCCGGTTCATATATCGTGAGTATGCGGGTGAGAAATGCGATTGGCTGTGAAAAAACAATCGTTGACACTATTGAGGTAACATCCCGTCCTACGGTCAATTTCAGTAACCCTGTATTGTGCCTCGGTGTGCCATTCCAGTTTTCGGATAATACTGCGATTATCGGTGGAGACAATGTCGCGGTGTGGGAATGGGATTTTGGCGACCAGTCGGCAGGCGCGAATATATCCAACCCGGTTCACGCTTACAGCAATCCGGGAATCTATCCTGTTACGTTGAAAATCATGACTCAAAACGGTTGTGAAAACATGACAACAAAAAACATCAATGTAATCGCACCGCCTTTGGCAAATTTCACTTTCAACCCCAATTATGGACCCGCGCCTCTCACTGTCAATTTCTCCAACCAATCTATTGGCGCGACAAGTTATCTCTGGGATTTTGGCGATTATTCCCCGACTTCCACGGAAGTGAATCCTGTTCATACTTATCTACAGGATGATTCGGTGAACATCAGACTCATCGCGTCTAATATTCCGGGTTGCAGCGACACCATTTCAAAACCGCTCAACATTATTTTCGCTTCACTGGATATTGCTCTTGAAAGAATCATACTTGAAAGAAATTTCAATGACGATTGCAGTTATGTGGTGAAAATGAGCGCTCAGGTATTCAATACCGGAACGCGGGATGTTACCGGTTTTGACATTGTCGCTTCCAGTTCAGCCGGTGGCAGTATCATTGAACACTGGGAAGGCAACTTCATCAGTCGTCAGTCCGCACATCTTTTTAACTCTTCATTTCTCATTAACGACTGCGCGGATGAAGTGATGATTTGCATGGAAGTGATGAATCCGAATGGCGAGCAAGATGAAAATCCGTTGAACAACCGCCAGTGTGTGACACTGAGCAGCGAGCTGGTGTTGGTGGGACCCTATCCCAATCCGGTGTCAGACCTGTTGAGTCTTGATTTAATTTTACCCAAAAAAGAATTCATTCGCATCACCTGTTTTGATGCTATGGGCAAAAGCATGGGCACAATGTTCGATGGCTTGAAAGATAAAGGATACCACCGCGCAACAATGGATGTCGGATATTTTACTTCCGGAGTTTACCTTTTGAAAATCGAGTATGATGAAGAAGTGCGGACAGTTAAATTTGTGGTGAGACGACAGTAAAACCAATTGATTCAACAGGGAAGGATGGGTAAACGATACAGAGGCGCTTACAAAATAAAACTTACTAACGAGTTATCGTTCTTAAAGTGACAAAAAAAGAATTCACCTGTTTTCGACACTCCCCTAAATTTAATCAAAAAACCGCTCTGAAACCCACGTCAATATTGAGTTGATGTTTTGGGATTGGGTGTCCCTGTTGTATTTTAGCGGGGTGTTTGTCCGCAAGAAGAAAAACAAGAGTGGGGTTATCAGTGTGCAGATAATTGACAAGAGTTCCGGTACTTATCAGTTGTACCGCACTGTTGGTAGTTCGGATGAGGCAAATGAGGTTGAGCGGCTTTACAGGAAAGGGAAGCGAGAAGTGGAACAACTGATGCAACAGCAGTTACTGCCCTTCCACCAGGAAAGGGAGCAGGAGTTGCTTGATATATTTTTCAACAATATTGAAGATTACCGGCTGACCGGTCCGGAACTTGTTTTGGGAAAACTGTTTGATGAAATCGGTTTTAATCAGATTTCCGATGAATTGTTCAGACACTTGGTCATCACCCGGCTGGTCTATCCGGTAAGCAAGTTGAAAACTACCGACTACCTTTTTAAATATAAAGGCATTGAAATGGATGTGGTCAACATCTATCGTTAGATGGACAAGCTGCATGACAATCAAATTGAACAAGTGCAGCAAATTAGCTATGAGCACACCAAGAAGGTAATCAGCCCTCCGTTATCTGTTGTATTTTATGATGTCACCACGCTTTATTTCGAAGCTGAACGGGAAGATGAATTCCGGCAGACCGGATTTAGCAAAGATGGCAAGCATCAGCATCCTCAAATCGTATTGGGCTTGCTGGTTAGCGAAGGCGGTTATCCGCTCACTTATCAGATTTTTGAAGGCAGCAAATTTGAAGGGCATACCATGTTGCCGGTGATTGAGTCGTTCAAAGAAAAATATCAATTCAACGAAATAGTAGTGGTGACTGATGCCGGGATGCTTTCTGAAAAAAACATAAAAGCCATTGAAGAAAAAAGGTATCAATACATCATAGGAGCGCGCATTAAAAGCGAAGGTGAATTAATCAAGCAGCAAATTCTCTGCTCAAAGCTCGATGATGCTCAAAGTATTTGCCTCGTCAAATCCGATACACAAAAGCTAATCGTAAGCTACTCGGCACAGCGTGCAAAGAAGGATGCTTACAACCGCGAGCGGGGACTGAAGAAATTAGAAAAAGCGCTTGCCACAGGAAAACTCACCAAGCGGCATCTGAA
>JBGTCY010000120.1:0-3763 GCA_041748615.1 Chitinophagales bacterium | reverse complement strand
GTCCGTCTCCGAAATTCCAACCCAACGCGATTCCCGCAACGATTTCTCCATCACGCCAGGAATATTGTTCAATGTCATCAACCGCTTTGGGTACCAACAACTGTAATGCCCTGCCATGCAGGTGCATGGAGCGGAATGCAATCACTTTTGAAACCAGCATGTGTGAAGTCGGTGCGTCATAAAATCTTGATAATTGCTTGAGCACGGTGGGAGTTACTTTCACTAAATGCCGGTCTAACTTTTCTTCACTGTCCCCTTTAAAGAGCCAAATACTATAAGCCCAGTTGCCGGCATAGTAGCGCATGGAGAGCAGAAACGAAATCCATTTTGGAAAGAAGTTTCCAGCCAACGGAACAATCAACAAGGTGAGGACAAGCGTTGCAATCAGCACAGGGGAGTGAATGTCAAACAGCCAAATCGGAGCATGTTCACCGAATAAAACAAACGCACCGAAAACCATAATCACATTCCATTCCAACGGCACCCCCATCGGAACTGAGGAGGTGATATACAGGTGAAAGAAAAACATGATGGTCAGTCCGGTGAGCGTGAGTGTGCCGCCCGTTCCGAAAATCAGCAGCAACGGAAAGCCGTATTCCAATAAAGTGCCGGTATGCGCCATCACATGAGCCAACAAGCCCGGGCGCAGGTCGTGAGGATAATTTTTGTATAATTTCTTTTTAAACCATGACCAGCGAATCAGCGGATGATTGCTCACCATCACGCAAACCACTGCCGGAAAATGATGTGTCAGTTTCGAAGTTGCTGCTCCCCACCAGATTGCCAGCCAGACAATTTTTGCACCCGCTATTTCTTCGCCCGCGAAAAGAAAACAAATCATCGCAGGCAGAAAATGGTCGGAACGCGCGGCAAGAAAAATGGTTTTGTCTAAAACGCCTAAACTCAATAACAACAGGATGACGGGCAGCAAGTATTGAAATAAAACTGCTGGGGAAAACAAAGCATGAAGAATACTTCCCAAAAACAGCAGGTAAACGAACACATCAAGCCAATTTCTTTCATCGCCACCGAAAAGAGGAACTTTTGAAAACAAAGGAAGTTTGATGGTACCGGGACGGGCAAAATAGAGAATGCCGCCAATGGGCGGAAAATATTTTCCCGTGAGCGGACCGCTGCCACCTGCCATTCCCATCACTTCAAACAAGACGGTCCACAAAATCAGTTTCAGCAACGCTTCGGGATGAAACCACCACCGGGAAAATGTTTCCGCGCTTCCCAATGATTCGGAAAATGAACAGAAAAAAAACCAGCCGCCCGCGTAAATCAAGACTTTCAAAACATAAAATAAATAGATGGAAAGCGGAGCGCCATAGCCCTGCGTTGTCCACGCTACGCAGAGCATGTTCACCCTTTTTGCAAATGGCTCTTTTGACCATTCTTCATAGGTGAATGGCAAAGGTTCCGGGGATAAAAAACTGGAAAATTTCATAGCTGGATGCGACTTCGAAAATCAGACTTGCGGGAAATATACTGAGAAAAATTAAAAATCAGCAATGGGTTTGTGTGAAAGGTGCAGAACAAATTCCAAGTCCGAAGCATCGTTCTGAAGTACAAACAATCTAACTTTTATGTCCGAGCTAATTACCAATTAATAGGAAAACAGCATTTTTTCTGCCAGGAAAGAGAAAACAGTTCGGACACCTTCTCCACCGGAGAAGGGCGGGAAGAGGCTTGCTTCCATTTATTCAATTAAAAGTGTATCTTCGATAATACTAATCATTTTCAATTATTAAACATTGAAACTATGCGCAAGCCAATCATTTATCTCACCGGTATCATTTTTTTCGCGCTCATCATCAACTGCAATAAACAGGATGAAGACAATCCGAATCTCCCGCCACCTGGCACCTCTGTTATCGCGCCATCCGCGCAACGTCCGGGCAATGCCGCGGCAGGATATGACTATTTGGTAAGTGGTGATTACATCAGTTCGGGTGTGCCATACAATGTTTTCACATCCATTCCGGGTTTCACCGACAATACCAACAAACTCGGCAGAACTGGTGATAATGCAATTATTCCGCCTGACTTTACAGCAGTATCCGCCCCCAACGGGCAACGGGTAGTCGCGCCCAATTGCCTGCAATGTCATGCGGGTTCAATCAATGGCGAGTTCATTGTCGGTCTTGGAAACGCGGCAGCGGATTTCACGACAAACCAGGGCAATATCGCCTCGCTTGCCGGGTTGCTCATCCCGCCCGGCACTCCGCAATGGGAGGCTTTTGAGCCGTTTAAAAAAGCGTTTGAAACCGTAGCGCCACAGATCGTAGCGGAAGTGCGTGGCGCCAATGTAGCCGACAAACTCGGAGCCATCCTTGCCGCCCACCGCGACAAGTTTACGCTCGAATGGAGCGATGCTCCGCTCATTGATATTCCGGTAGAAGTGGTGCCGACCGATGTGCCGCCCTGGTGGGTGCTGAAAAAGAAAAACTCGATGTTTTACGCGGGCAACGGACGAGGTGACTATTCACGCTACCTCATGGCGTCCAGTTTGCTCACGATGAGGGATTCATCAAAAGCCAACGAAGTGAACCAGCGTTTTCCGGATGTGCTTGCCTATATCAACAGCCTGCAACCGCCTCCTTATCCCGGCAATATTGACGCATCGCTGGCGGAGGAGGGCAAATTGATTTACACCATCAACTGCCAGAAATGTCACGGTACGTATGGTGCGAATGAAAGCTATCCCAATCTGCTGGTTTCATTGGATTTAGTCGGTACCGACCCGCTTTTGTCTGACGCGTATAAAAGCAGTCCGATTTACGCGCCTTTCAAACAATGGTTTAACACCGGTTGGTTTGGCACCGGACCAAACAACGCTCAACTCATCGCGGAAGGTGGCTATGTGGCGCAGCCGCTTGACGGCATCTGGGCATCCGCGCCCTATCTGCACAACGGCTCCGTGCCCACGCTCGAAGATTTGCTGAACAGCGAACAGCGCCCCACTTTCTGGAAGCGGACTTTCAACGACACGGATTATGACTTTGTGAAAGTGGGATGGAATTACACCCGCCCCAATTCCAAAACCGACAAACAAACATATGATGCCACATTGCCGGGCTATGGCAACCAGGGACATACTTTTGGCGACCATTTAACTCCATCACAGCGCAGTGCGCTGATTGAGTATTTGAAGACGCTTTAAGTAAATCAATATTCGCTCTGGATAATCGGGCATACGTGTATGATGCGGGAGCATTTACTCCATCGGCACATTGATGAATAGTTCCTTTAAATCAACCTCCAGTTCGGGAAAAATTACGGATTTCAGCTTTTCATCTTCGGTGGCGGGACGGAGGGTTTTATATTTTCCGTTTTCCAATATATTCACAATGACTACTCTTGTTTCGGGATAAACCAACCAAAACTCTTTCACCCCATATTCTTCATACAAATCAAACTTGAGTTTCTGGTCTTTCCGGGAAGTGGAAGGCGAAAGAATTTCAATCATCAAATCAGGCGCGCCAACACAGCCGAACTTTTTGATTTTATCCGTGTCGCAAATCACACATAAATCAGGTTCAACAATGTTTTTTGTCTTTTTATAATCTTCCCTTTCTTTCGTGAGGTAAACATCAAACGGAGCGGCAAAGACCTTACATTGTTTTTTGATAAAATAATTGGCGAAAACCCTGGTCAGCTCTACCGCCAAAGACTGATGCCAACTTGAAGGAGCAGGAGACATTCTAAAGATTTTTCCGCGGATGAGTTCCACCATCTCTTCAAATTTCCACTGTAGATA
>JBGTCY010000119.1:0-3068 GCA_041748615.1 Chitinophagales bacterium | reverse complement strand
GAAGCGAGGCAAATTCTTGAATACATGCGCCAGAATGATGGCGTTCAACCATAAAAACCCCTGAACTATGAAAACAAACACCTCCTTCTGCCTCCTGCTTTCCCTCTTCCTGTTTTTTGCCTGCGGGCAGCAACAGACGGGGGATACCCCTTCCACCACTACCGACCTCACCGGTCCCGGACAATCAGCCGTGAAGGATGATTTGTCTAACCCGAATGTCGTGCAGGTAGCGGTTGCTTCACCTGACCACTCAACTTTGGTAACGGCAGTAAGTACAGCCGGTTTGGTGGACGTTTTGAGTAATGTCGGTCCGTTCACTGTGTTCGCGCCTGTCAATGCCGCTTTTGACGCATTGCCTGCCGGCACCGTGGAGTCGCTGCTCAAGCCCGAAAATAAAGCAAAGCTCATTGACATTTTGGAGTACCATGTATATGTGGGCGTCATTCGCGAACATTTCATCAATGATGGTATGGTACTCAATCAGGTCAATAGCAAGAATGTAGTGCTGAACAAATCAGAAGACGGAACCATCACGGTCAATGGCGCGAAAATACTTGGTTCCGCACCCGCGTCCAACGGTCTCATCTATGTGATAGATAAAGTTTTATTACCCGAATAATTTTTTTTTAAAAACTAAAATAAAAATACCCCTTATTATGAAAACGATTAAAATATCCCAGATCATTGCAGGTATGGTTGTAATGACGGCATTCCTGCTTTTCTACGGTTGCAGACCTCACACACCCGGCTCGGTGAGTGTTGGCGATGCCGCTTCCAAAGTGTTCGTTCCACCGGGACAGCATGATGAGTTTTACAACATTATCTCCGGTGGCTTTAATGGACAAATCAGCGTAGTCGGTTTGCCGTCAGGCAGGGTCTTGAGGATTGTACCCGTTTTTTCAGTACATCCTGAAAACGGCTACGGATATAGCGAAGAGTCCATTCCGATGTTGAATACCTCTCACGGATTTGTTCCCTGGGATGATTTGCATCATATTGCCATCTCCACGACCAAAGGCGAGCATGACGCTCGCTGGGCTTTCGCCAATGCCAACAATACACCGAGAGTTGCGCGAATTGACCTGACCACTTTTGAAACCGTTGAAATTCTTGAAATTCCGCACAGCGCGGGCAATCACTCTTCACCGTTTATCACGGAGAACACCGAGTATGTTGTTGCCAGTTCAAGGTTTTCTGTTCCCATTGGCGGTGAAGCGGACAGGGATGTACCGATTAATACCTACAAAGAAAATTTTAAAGGCACAGTCAGCTTTATCAGTGTTGCCAATGAAGGTGAAATGAAAATCGCTTTTCAGTTAGTGACGCCCGGTGTCAATTTCGATTTGGCGCGTGCCGGGAAAGGTCCTTCACATGGTTGGTTTTTCTTTTCCTGCTACAATACTGAACAGGCTTACACGCTGCTGGAAGTAAACGCCTCGCAGAAAGATAAAGATTTTATCATGGCGGTAAATTGGAAAAAAGCGGAACAATATATTAAGGAAGGAAAAGGCAAAAAGGTGAAAGCAAATTATGCGCACAACAAATTAAACCATAAAACACATACAACAACTTCCACCATGCTGGATGAAGTGTTGCAATTAGACCCGAAAGAGTTGAAAGACATTGTGTATTTCATTCCTTGTCCGAAATCACCGCACGGTTGCGATGTGGATCCGTCAGGAGAATTTATAGTCGGTAGTGGAAAATTAGCCGCGCTCATTCCGGTATTTTCATTCAAAAAATTGATGAAAGCGATTGAAGACAAAGATTTTGAAGGCGAATATGACGGCTTGCCGGTGGTGCGCTATGAGTCGGCTTTACATGGCGTGGTTGAGAAACCCGGTCTTGGTCCTTTGCACACCGAGTTTGACGGTCGTGGAAATGCTTACACTTCCATGTTCGTTTCTTCCGAAGTCGTGAAATGGAATTTAGAAACGCTCGAAGTGCTTGACCGTGTGCCGACTTACTACTCCGTAGGTCACCTGATGGTGCCGGGCGGTCCGACATCAAATCCACATGGTAAATATATGGTAGCTTATAACAAAATCACCAAAGACCGCTACCTGCCTACAGGACCTGAATTATGCCACTCCGCCCAGTTGTATGATATTTCCGGTGATAAAATGCAGTTGTTGCTCGACTTCCCCACGATTGGCGAGCCGCATTATGCCGAAGCATTCCCCGCCTCGCTTATCAAAGACAAGCAGGTGAAATTTTACAAATTGTCTGAGAACGAGCATCCTCATGTTACGATGGGCGCTGCCAATTCACGGGTGGTGCGTGACGGCAACAAAGTGCATGTGTATATGACGTCCATCCGTTCCCATTTTTCGCCTGATAATATTGAAGGCGTCAGAGTGGGTGATGAAGTCTATTTTCATGTAACCAACCTCGAGCAGGATTGGGATGTTCCGCACGGCTTCGCCATCAAGGGCGCTAACAACGCAGAATTATTGATTATGCCGGGGGCTACGCAAACCTTGAAGTGGATACCCAACAGGGTAGGCATCTTCCCGTTCTATTGCACGGACTTCTGTTCCGCGCTGCACCAGGAAATGCAAGGCTATCTGAGAGTATCGCCAGCCGGCAGTAATGTGCCGCTCAGCTTCTCTTTGGGCAAGTAACGAGGAGTAATTTGTAGAGAGAGTTCTTTCAAAAACTGAATTTAATCGTCATTGCGAGGGAATATTGGCATTGAGCGTTTGCCATTCCCGAAGCAATCCCCTCTAAGCAAAGGGATTGCTTCGCTCGTACCTCGCTCGCAATGACGCCTGTATTCTAAGTTTTTCAAAGAACCCCTCTACATATTCACAGGCATCACCGCTTGAATATTTTATTCCTATAATACTGCAACCATGAAAAAGCTACTCCCAATTTCCAGAATACTTGCTGCTTTGTCAGCCTTGCTGATGATTGCAGTTTACTTCGGTTCTGCTGATTTTCTCACAAGATTCTAAAATTACACATTGTTATTTTTTAGTTATCAAAAAGATTAACAGACCGCGACATGATTATTGAGAAGCAGATAGCGGTTTATTTGATTGTCTAATGCTCCAAAGAGGGCATTT
>JBGTCY010000118.1:0-10373 GCA_041748615.1 Chitinophagales bacterium | reverse complement strand
GCGCAAAGAAAAACGACCGCATAACGGTTTGGCAAAAGTGGCGGTTCAGTGCTCCGCAGACACATTTGTAGTTAATCAAAGCTTGGTTTTCCGCATCAAATTCATTGGTAAAATTCCCCACCTTCAGGTAGCTGCGATAAGTTATGCGGCAGCTTAAAAGACGACACCACCGACAATGAAAATTTATCTAACAGACCAGAAAAACAAGTTCAAACTACACCTTGACTTTTTGAAGACCAAGAAAGTAATGGACTATGACAAAACTCGGCTGACAGAGAAAATAACAACCATTGACATTGATACGACTAAAAGACTGGACCAACTCAATCTTGACTTTCTTTTCGACTATCAAATTTTCCCCGATAACATTATGACCTTTAAAAATCAGTGGACAGACGAAAATAGAAAGATGAAAATAGGCGACACAATAGCTCAACAAGTTTACATTCCACCAACAAGGACTTTTTTGCAGAAAATAATTTTTGGTGTACGAATAAATGAAATCATAGACCAAGCGGACAAGAAAGGTTTTAGTTACGAAACTCTCGAAGGACATGTTGAGAAAGGCGTTTCGACATTTACAGTTGAGCAACTTGACAACAAAATAGTTTTTAAGATTCAAACGTATTCGACACCAGGAAATATTTTGACAAAATTACTCGGACCTGTTTTTTCTGTTCCGTATCAGACTTTTTGCACTAAGACAGCTTTGAAAAACGTAAAACGACAATTAGCAAATCAATGAAACATTCGACAGAAATACAAAGCCAACCGCATAACAGCACCTACCCCAAAATGGCGGTTCAGTGGTTAAATCAAGCTTTGTGCTTCTATCAAAGTTTGTGTGGAGATTGAATTAGGTAAATCCATCTATAAACACGATACTCCTAACGGAACTTAACTAAATGACATTGTGCTTGCGTGACTGGATAACAACACGAAAACATTAAGGCATAAAAATCTTGCCCTTCACTACCGGGATATTTCTGTTCAGCACGGTGAGCAGATAAATGCCGGAAACGATTTCATGCGGAATGGAAATTTGACTTCCGTTTTCTGAAACTCCTTCAAAGATTTTCTGCCCGCTCAGATTCATCAATACGAAATTTAATTTTTCAGCGTGAAACGAATGACAGGAAAGAGCAATCATATTTTGACGAACACTCAGTTTACAATCATCCCGCTGTATTGTTGAAATAGATGTGGTGGTGTTAATTAGTTTGCGGTGTGCCAGAGCCGAATCTGTTGCGGCTGTGAAACTGGGTCCTTCATACACTTTTTGGGAATCAATCGCGCTGAATACATAATAAGTCGGGTAGCCTTGTCCGCGCCAGTCATTATTGACATCGGTGAACATGAAGATGTCATTCCACGCGTAAGCATTTTTCCAGTTGTTGACTCCCGTGCAAGTGGGTGTTGCGGATGAATAACGAAATCCCATCGCGCCCCACACCCGCACATCCGGTTGCGCGGCAGCGAAAGTCTGGATGGAAGGCGCCTGATTCATGCAGATGGAACAATCAAAACCTTTTGAAGCAATGATTAGTGATTGTCCGGTGCCCAATACCGCATGAATGGATTCGGTATTGTTGTCGCAATCTGTGTAGGTTTCATTTTGAATCTGCGAAAACGCGGAATGACACAGGAAGAGGAGCAGGAGGATCACAAGAGTGGGATTGATTTTCATGGATAAAATTTTACTGAATTAAACGAAATTCAAAGTTGACGTTTGTAGGAATATAAAGTGAATAGAATAAATGAAATTAAGAGATTATTTATTAAATATTGACCCACCACAACAAAATCTTTGGTCAGACAATAGTGATTCTTCATTAGAATTTATTTTTACCTCAAAAAAACGAATGAAAACAAAACCTCTTCTACGACTCAATTCATGGATTCAGAAACGGGACATCCAACAGTTTTAATCCCATTACCAGCAGCATCAGCAGCAAAACGCGCCTAATCCATTTTTCACCTTTCCGCACCGACCAAACGCTGCCTGCCCATCCTCCCGCGCTTTGTCCAACGGCTAACACCATTCCGTATTTCCAGTCAATCACACCTTTCCATGCGAAGATTGCCACGGACATGGCGGTGTAAATAAATACCACGATCACTTTGATATTATTGATTTTCACTAAGTTCATTTTGTTCACGGTGCTCAGGGTGGCGATGATGACAAAGCCGATGCCCGCTTGCAGGAATCCGCCATAAATGCCGATGAAGAAAAAAATGATGAGCGCAATCGTGAGCCGCAGCGGAGAGTGAATTTCGATAGCGTGCGCTTTTTTCAGGAGCGGGTCTAACAAGATTAAGATTACCACCACAAACATCACGATGGCAAGCACGGTTTTAAAAACTTCATTATCCATTTTCATGGCGATAAAAGTGCCTATCACCGCGCCAACCGTTGCGGACAAACCCAACCACAACCCGTAACGCATGCCCCGGATACCCTGCCGCCTGAACGCGAAAATGGAAGTCAGGCTTTGGTAAAAAACCGCGACACGATTCGTAGCATTCGCCACTGCCGAATCAAAACCCATGAAAATAAAAACGGGAAGCGTCAGCAGTGAACCGCCACCGGCAACGGTATTAATAAAACCCGTTACCAATCCAACCAGTAACAGGATGCCGGAATAAAGCAGGAAGGTACTATCGAATTCCAAGTTTGATGAAAATGTAATTTGTCAGCCGAAAATATACAAACCCTGCTTAACTTTTCCGGTGAATAATCCCCACCCCGTGAACAACATGCCCAAACGCACCGCTCTCCTCATTGGCGCAGCCGGATTGACAGGCGGTCATTGCCTGCAATTTTTGTTGCAGGATAAAATCTATGAAAAGGTCATTGTATTCGTCAGAAAAAAATTGCCGCTCATTCACGAAAAGTTAGAACAACATGTTGTGAATTTCGACCAATTGAAAGCAACGGCTCCTGACTTCCGGGCGGATGATGTTTTTTGTTGCCTCGGAACCACCATCAAAAAAGCGGGCAGCCGCGAGAATTTCAGAAAAGTGGATTTTGAATATCCGCTTGCATCCGCGCAACTCGCTTTTGAAAAAGGCGCGCGGCAATTTCTTTTAGTCACCGCGATGGGCGCTGACAAATCATCGCTCATTTTTTATAACCGTGTAAAAGGCGAAATAGAAAATGCGATACAAAAAATTCCGTTCAGCGCTATCCATCTCTTTCGCCCGTCTCTCTTGCTGGGCGCACGCGGAGAAAACCGAACTGGAGAAAAACTCGGAACCGTACTTTTCAACCTCACCGCGCCTCTGTTTGTCGGACCTTTGAGAAAGTACAAAGCCATTGAAGCGCGGGCGGTAGCCGGTGCGATGGTTTCCTGCGCGAAAAAAAATCAAACAGGAATATTCGTTTATGAATCTGATGAGATTCAGCGGCTCTTTGATGCTTCCTGAATTGTACCCGCATCATGAATGAAAATACAAATCAAAAATCCTAAATCCCAAATAAATTCCAATACCAAAAAAAGAAAATTTCAAATCCAAGAAACAGAATGTCTGGATTGAATTGTGTTTTGAAATTTTAGAATTGGATATTATTTGTTTTTTGAAAATTGATTTTTGGTGCTTCACAACAGGTTGGTTGCCGGTCTTGCAATCGCCCGATAGCCACGCTTAGACCGGCAACGACTACAACGGAGAGGAGGCGGGGGTGAGGCTTCAAAAAAATCCTTTGATTAACTTCACCTGCCCAATTTTTAGATAGAATGTACTGATGCAACATCCGCTTTTCACCGCTTTAAAAGACTTTTTAAAAGACCGGTTCCGGCTCGACCAGGATAATGCCGACCAAAAGGAAGTCATTGAATCCATCCATAAAAGCGTTGAATTTAAGGGAAGCAATCTCTGGATTTTGTTGTTCGCCATCTTCACGGCATCCATCGGCTTGAATGTCAATTCTACTGCCGTCATCATCGGGGCGATGCTCATTTCTCCGCTCATGAGTCCCATCATCGGGGTGGGACTGGGAGTTGCCATTAATGATATCGAACTGATTAAAAAAGCGCTTAAAAATTTTACCATCGCGGTGGTGATGGGTACGATTGCTTCCGCTACCTATTTTTTCATCAGCCCGCTCGGTCAGGCGCAATCAGAACTATTGGCGAGAACGAGTCCGACTATCTGGGATGTTTTCATCGCGCTTTTCGGGGGTGGCGCGGGGGTGGTGGCTGCCACGCGCAAAGAAAAATTCAGTAATGTGATTCCGGGTGTCGCCATCGCCACAGCCCTGATGCCTCCTCTTTGCACAGCGGGATATGGCATTGCCAAATTCGCTCCCGTTTATTTTTTCGGAGCATTTTATCTTTTTACCATCAACAGTGTTTTCATTTCCATCGCGGCATTTTTGATTTTCCGTTTTCTGAAATATCCGAGCGCAACCTATGTGGATCCCGCGTATGAAAAAAGAGTCCGCGCTTACATGTTTTCTATTGTCTTCATTACCGTGATTCCAAGTATTTATCTCGCCTATGATATTGTTAAAAGAAGCGTATTTCAAAACAATGCCAGTTCCTACATTGAGCGCGAGTTGAATTTTGACAATACCCGTGCGGTCTATAATAAAATCATTTACACTCCCCGCAATAAATCCATTGAACTGTTTCTGATAGGCGAAAAGCTGGATGATGAAATGCTTTCCATGCTGAAAAAAAAATTAACGCTTTATAGTTTGGACGGCACAGAGTTGATTATCAAGCAGGGTTATGACCAATCCAAAGATGAAATCAAAGAACTCAAAACCGGAATCGTGGAGGATTTATATAGAAAAAATCAGGAACTCATGGAAGCCAAAGAAAGAAAATTGGTGTTGCTCGAAGAAGAACTGAATTATTTCCGGCAGAATCAGTTGCCCTCCACGGAAATCGCGCTTGAATTACAGGCGGTTTATCCCGAAGTGAAAGAGTTTTCAATTTCACGGACATTCGTTTTTAATTATCTGTCGGAAAAAACAGACACCCTGTTTATCGCATTTCTCAAAATGGACAAACAGCCCGAAAAACCGGATAGGGATAAAATTGAACAATGGTTGAAACTGAGGACAAAAGCCTTGAAACTCAAGTTGGTGATAGAAGACTGATGATCATAAAAATGCCGCTTCCCGAAGAAAGCGGCATTTTTTTTAGACCGGAAGTCATCCATGGTAAGCCCCCGGTCGGGTTCCTGCTAATGAGAATCAGAAGGATATTTACGTTTATATTTATCCAAAGTTTCAATTCCGAAAAATAATGTTACCGCTCAAAATAAAAACTCCTTATTACGCGGTCATTTTCACATCAAAATTATCAATGAATCAAAAGGGATATGCCGAATGGGATGCACGGATTTCCGGGCTGGTAGAAAAAGCGGAGGGCTACTTAGGTCATGAAAGTTACAGGAATGATGATGGAACCGGTGTCACGATTTCTTATTGGGCAAACCTTGAGTCAATCGCAAATTGGAAAAAAGAACTGTTGCATCTGAAAGCGCAGGAGTTAGGACGCCATCAATGGTATCATCAATATAAAATCAGGATTTGCAAAGTGGAAAAAGAATATGAATTTGAGTCGGAGAATTCTGCTGAAAAATAAACAGGAAAACCAATGTACGAAAATAGAATCATTGAAATAACGAACAGCCCCAGTTTAATCATGCGCATTTTGCAATGGTTGATTCGAATGGTCGTGAATTTGAAAAATGTCAATGAATCAAACTGCACGCGTCATCGGTTGAGGATTGACCGGCTCGCGGGCATTTTGCAAAAGTTGAGAGGCGTGAAATACGAACCCGTCAGTTCTGACGGGGTAAACGGTGAATGGATGATACCGGATAAAGTCACAGACGACTGCACGCTTTATTATTTACATGGTGGCGGCTTTGTGGTTTGCTCGTTTAAAACCCACCGGAGAATGATTGCGGCTATCGCAAAAAAAGCGGATGTGAAAGCATTCGCCATTGATTACAGAAAGACGCCTGAGCATCGTTTTCCGTCAGCGCTTGAGGATGCGGTAAAAGGATATGAGTATTTGTTAAAAAGCGGAATTGCTCCGGAGAACATCGTGATAGCCGGTGATTCGGCAGGGGGCGGGTTGGCGGTTGCCACCTTGGTGAGTTTGCGCGACATGGGAATTCCACTGCCGGCAGCAGCCGTTTGCATTTCTCCGTGGGCTGACCTTGAAGGCACAGGCGCTTCGCTGAAAAAAAATGCTGCTACAGAATATTTGCTGGATGAAGATTCTGTGAAAATCTGGGGTAAAATTTATGCCGGCAAGGCGGATGTCAGGCATCCGTTGGTTTCTCCGATTTATGCGGATTTATCCGGCTTACCACCGCTTTTTATCCAGGTCAGCAGCTCTGAAATTTTGCTGGATGATTCGGTGAGACTTTTTGAACGAGCGCTGGAATGCGGCACGAAAGCGACTTTGGAAAAATGGAACGGACTGATTCATGTCTGGCATTTTCACCAATTCATGCCCGAAGCCCGTAAAGCGATTAAAAATATTTCGTATTTTATCAATGCCCACATCGGGTAGAAGCAGATTTTAGACTTTAGATGCTAGATGTATGAGTTATTTTATAAACGTGTCTTATTTCTCCCTATTAAAATGTTGGAAGTATATTCATTGCCGTTGGCTTTAGCCAACGGTAAATGAAAAAGGCGAATCGGGCTTTAGCCCAATTTCTTCTGATGTTATTTCTTTGAAAAAAAATCAATCCTTTGCTTAGTATCATTTTCAAAATAACTTCATCAAAATACAGGTTTAAGAATTCTGAAAAAATTCACCATTTAACCCGTGTTCTCGTTCAGCAAATTGATAGATAAGGTCGCCCCGATGGGGCTTGAATTTCTTTTTGCTTTCTACCCAAAGGTCGCCCTTACAGGGCTTTTTTAAAGTTCAGTCAGGTGCCTTTTAGTTGTCATAATACTTAGGCATGTTTCTAAATAACCTCAATTCATCTAAAATCTAATATCTAATATCTGTCAGCAAATAACTCAAATAGCGGATGTTATACCGAGAGTAGTCGAATTTTCGAAGAAAAAAGACGTACTCTCGGTTAATGCCGAATGTTTTACCATTTCATTATTCGAAAACCTGAGTTGTTTCGGCATATTTTGACATCTTCACTTAGTGAATTAACACCCGCTTCACCACATTTTCATTGGCGGAAGTTACTTTCACCACGTAAATCTGTTCCGCCAAATGTTCCAGCCGGATGGTGTGGGTGGAAATATCAGTCGGTATATATTTGGAATATACCAATGCTCCTACAATATCGTAGATGTGAATTTGAGTGGCTTGAGCGCCCGGTTGACTGAATGTAACAAACACATTTTTCCCGTAAGAATGAATTTTTACGGATGCGTTCTCCATCGTTTCGATTCCGACCGCGTCTTGAGTCACTGCTTTCACGCTCACGGAAGACAAATGTGTCGCGGAGCAATCATCATTGAAAGCGGTCAGCGACACCGTGTAGTCACCCGGAGTGGTATATTGGTGCGAAGGAAATTCTTCCGAAGAAAATATTCCGTCACCGAAATTCCAATCATAGGAGTGAGCGCCTTGCGCTTGATGATTAAACTGGATGGTCTCGCCCGTCAGTACTTCATGGGATGTTAATTCAAAAGCTGAAGTCACGGGTTCCTTTCCTTTTACTAAAATCAGTTTCGTCACCCGGTAGCCCTCATCATCAGTGAGCGCGAGTTCATACAATCCCTGAGCTAAACCGCTGAGTTCAAGAGTGCCGTTGAATGCGGTTTGTCTTTCCACCATCAAACCATCGTGCATTGAAAGCATCGCGTTCCAAATTTTAGAACCCGGCTGTTCGAACAAAATACTGCCGTCATGATTCTGGCAGGTAGCGTCCGTAGATTCATAAGAAAAAGGAGCGGTGAAGCGCAATACAAATCTTGTTGGATGTTCCCCGATGGCGGTATGAAATGTGTAAACCGGATTTGTCATCAGGTTTTGAATGTGATTCGTGTAGGTGTCTTCGAGATAGACGGTCACGGTTTCATCCAGATTCTCCATCAACTTCAGGCGAATGGTATAATTGCCGGAGATACCTGCATCTATTCCGAGTGAGATGCTCTTATCATTTTCATCAATCAACCCGACAGCCTGAATGGCATAGGGAACATTTTGAATATTGGTATAGAGAGCAATTTTGTCATTGCCTTTCAACTTACGCGCGTCATAAAGCGCATCAGCAGCATCGGTGGCATCGGTAAGAAAAGCAATCAGTGTTTCATTGTAATCGCCTTGCGGACTCACCGCGCTCAACCATAAACGCTCAATGGGCGCTTGCTTGAAAAACACGTTGTTCATTGTGCTTCTCATGTCATTGGTGAATGTGACATTGGCATTGCCGGCTGTAATTTTTTCAACAAAAAACCCCTGCCCGGAACCGATGTGCCCTTCGAATTGAGTCAGGCTGTTAGGTCCGCCCACGGTGCCCACTCCGTTCCAGACGGCATAGTCCTGTGTGCTCCAGTTGTTACCACCGGAAGCGTCATCATCCCAGAAATACAAGGCGTTTTCAACGATGTTGTTTCCTGCCGGTCCGTTGAGGGTTAAAAATTTTGTCGCATCTAAGCCGGAAGGGTAGGGGTTGCCTATCAGATTCCAGCCTACGCCTGTTGTCGCGTTTTTGGAAACCTGGATGTCGAAGTTGCCGTTATGCGGAGCGCCATTAAATTCCACCGTGCTGTTGCCGCGTGCGATATAACCTCTGGACGCGGTCATATTTCCGGAAGCGGCTACCCAGCCTGCGCGTAAGCCCGTGACAGTATTATCGGTGGCGTTCATCGGGTTGTAATAATATTTGTTTCCGCCAATTACATTGACATTCGAGCCGCTGACCGGTGATGACCAGTAGCTGTATGAAATCGGGTTGGCATGTGCGTTTCTTTTCATCGTCACATTGCCGAAAACATTTCCGCCACCGCCTAATGTACCGGCACCGTGCATGAGCGCAGCGCCATCTTCCAGGATGAGTTGATTATTGGTGTAAAGATTACTTCCGGCTGTCACTTCAATGACTCCTGAAAATTCCAAAGGAGCGTTTAAGGAAGTATTTGAGCCATTAAATGTTAAAATTCCAGCGCCATGAATCACACCATTGCTGTTGAGACTTCCATACACGGTCAACTCAGCGATACCCGCATCGGCTATCGTCACTTCAGCATTGGATTGAATCGTCAGGTTTTTTACAGATGCCTGGGTGATGGGCGCCCCGGTAATCAATGGATACGCGTTGGGTGTTACTACCGGAATGATTGCGTCAAGCGTTTGGTCAGGAGTGCCATTTGTCCAGTTGGCGGGATTAAACCAATCGCTATCAATGTTGCCGGTCCAGGTCGTAGTAGTGGGGGTGGGAATGGTGTAATTCACAGATGTTATCAAAGCCACCCAATCGTTTGAATCGGATGCCGGATTCCTCCCGATATTCACCATGCCGCCATTGGCGGTAACAGAAGTGACGGTGCCGTCCTGTAATGCGCCTCCCGTTCTTGGATTGTACCATTTGATATGATATTCGTCTGTTCCGGAAAGCTCGACACTCGCGTTGTTGCCATCGCCACCGGTGAGCAGATACACCGCGTAAATTTCACTGTCTTTGTATAAACTGAAACCTCCGCCACCTGCTGTGAACAGACTATTGTCGGGTTCCATTGCATGGAAAGGCAAATAAGTTTGGAAAAAATCCAAGGCATAGCGCGTTTGATCCCAGGCAGGTTCAGCGATGCGGAAATCTTCAGTGGTAAGGTCCCCAAAATCACCCTGATAGCCGAAATACCATTCCATGCCGCCACCGCCTCCCATCAGATTTGCCCACAGGGTATGCTTGCGATGGCTGGGAAGATTGCTCATGTTTTTCGTTAAACTCAAGGCGGATTCATCCGCGCAAACCACCCATTTTTTTCCTTTGGATGCTGAATAGTCTCTGATTTCTTTTGCCCAAACATTGAAATTTGAAACTCCGTTCTGCAGAAAATTTCCTTGCAGGGATGTCAATTCATAAAACTGAATACGGGAAGCACTATCTAAAATAGGCTGATAAAAACCTAATCCTCCATCCATCCAGGTGTGCACAGTAATCGGATGGTTGTAAGGGTCTGCTTCACGAATGTATTGTGCGATTCCCACTTTGGAATTTATACCCGCAGAGTGTTCTTCACCTACATTCCACACGACTGCAAGGTGGTGTGCAAAGCGCGAAGTAAGTTCGCGATAATACAATTTGCGAATGTTGTTATTCGTCACATTGGTAGAGTTACCCAATGCGGCCATGTTTTCCCTTTCTTGCGTCACCACATGCAACAAAATCCCTTTCGCGTCCATGTGTGAAAAAACGATTTCCCACTG
>JBGTCY010000117.1:0-12265 GCA_041748615.1 Chitinophagales bacterium | reverse complement strand
CATCAATCTTGAAAACGTCAATCTCGTAGAGTTCTTTGGCGTTAATAATTCCAACCTGCTGTTTTTAAAAAAATCTTTTCCCGGATTAAAAATCGTTTCACGGGGCAACAAAATCAAAGTTGCGGGAAGCGAAGAAGAAATAGACAAGTTTCAAGTGAAAGTGGAAGAATTGCTGCAGGTCATCAGCAAACACGGCTCGCTTTCAGAAAAACAAGTGGAAGATATTGTCATTGGAATTGCACCGGAAGATGCCTTCCCGGGCGAGAATGGCGATGAAGTGCTGGTGCATGGCAGAAACGGGCTGATGGTGCGCGCGCGTACTTCCAATCAGCGCAAGATGGTGAAGCTGAGCGAAACAAATGACATCCTTTTTGCGATTGGTCCGGCAGGTACCGGGAAAACTTACACCGCTGTCGCTCTGGCGGTTCGCGCGTTGCGCAATCGTGTGATTAAGAAAATCATTCTCACCCGTCCGGCTGTGGAAGCAGGGGAAAGCCTCGGTTTTCTGCCGGGCGACCTCAAGGAAAAAATTGACCCCTATCTGCGTCCCTTATATGACGCGCTGGATGATATGATTCCGATTGACAAGCTGAATTACTACATGCAGAACAGGATTATCGAAGTGGCGCCACTCGCATTCATGCGCGGAAGAACACTCGACCATTCTTATATCATCTTGGACGAAGCGCAAAACGCGACCAACGCTCAGCTAAAAATGTTTTTGACACGTATCGGTCCCTCCGCGAAATGTATCGTCACGGGCGACCTCACTCAAATTGATTTGCCCAAAAACCAGGCTTCCGGATTGACAACCGCCATCCGCATTCTTGAAAATATTGACGGAATCGCCACTGTCTATCTCACCGAAAGCGATGTCATTCGTCACCGGTTGGTGAAAAAAATCATCAGCGCTTACTCGAAAGAAGGTGAGCAGAACGGAGGGAGAACGAATTAAGTAGCATTGATGATTTTCGGTTTTTTACTTTTCAAACTCCTGTTACTATCCTAATTTTTCTTCAACAAAAGAGAAACATTCCCAAAGGGTTTTTCATAGTGAAGATTCTGCGGTTCGGTTTCAAGTAAGGTGAATCCGTGATAGTTTCCCAGAAAAGTGTTTTTCAAAAAATCAATTACTTTGATGCCGGTTTTTTTTCGCATCCTGAAAATCATTTTATCAAAACTGCCCGCTTTTTTTTCCCAGAAAATATCACAGGCGACTATTGAAACGTCCGGCAGTTTGCTTAAAAGTTCATCCACTTGTTTTTTCCCGAAACGATATTGGAAAAACACTTTTCCGGAAGTCTGGTGTTGGTGTGAGTAAATATCCTGCTCCAGCCATTCTTCCCGGAATTCATTGGAAACCGGAAACGTCAGATATATCAAACCACCTGTTTTTGTCACCCGAATCATTTCCTGAACTGCTGAAATGTATCGCTCATAAATGTGTTCAATCACACTCACCGAATAGACAAAATCAAAAGAGTCGTTATCAAAACTCAAACTCAGTGCGTTCCCGGTTTTGAAACTGAGTTGATTACTTTCAGCGATGTATTTTTTTTCATCCGGATTGATGTCTGTTTTCAATACATTGCTTTTAGCGGATAAAATATATGAAAGAATAAAAGGCGATGAAACATCAAGAATCCGCTCAAAATGTGGTGACTTGTTTGTTTTCAGGTATTTCACAAGATACCCCAACTCGGTGAAGCGGATGTTTTCAGCCGGTTTCAGCAAGACATGAAAAAAATACCGGAAGGGGAGACGGTGCAGGTTGCCGTATATTTTCAGCAGCAGGTAAATTTTATCAAAAAAAGAGACTTTCATTTGATGTTTGGATGAAATTAATTTCAACCGGAAAAATACTTTTTATTTATTCATTAAATTAGCCTCCGTTAATTTTCGGTAAAAAAATTTATTCCATGAACTCAACCGCTGCGCCCACTTCCTGCATCACCCGCACTGATTTTAATTTCCCCCGCCAGAAAAGCGTTTATCATGGCAAGGTCCGTGATGTCTATCAGATTGACGACCGCTACTTAGTGATGATTGCCAGCGACCGCATCAGCGCGTTTGACGTGATTCTGCCGCGACCGATTCCGCACAAGGGTCAGGTGCTCAATCAAATCGCCACGCATTTTTTGAAATCTTGCCGGGATGTTTGTCCTAACTGGCTGCTTGAAACCCCCGACCCGAATGTTTCCATCGGCAGAAAATGCGAACCGATTAAAATTGAAATGGTGATTCGGGGCTATCTGACGGGACATGCATGGCGGGAATATAAAAGCGGGAAGCGCGAACTCTGCGGGGTGCGTCTGCCGGATGGATTAAAGGAACATGATAAATTTCCAGCGCCCATCATTACTCCGGCTACCAAAGCGGATGCAGGTCACGATGAAGATATTTCAAAAGAGGATATTTTAAAAAAGAACATCGTTACTGAACAGGAATGGGAAACGCTGGAAAAATACACCCGCGCCCTTTTTCAGCGCGGAACTGAAGTAGCGTTGAAACATGGTTTAATCTTAGTGGACACGAAATATGAATTTGGAAGGCAGGATGGGGTGATTTATCTGATTGATGAAATTCATACGCCTGATTCTTCCCGCTATTTTTACGCGGATGGCTATGAGGCGCGCCAATCGAAGGGTGAAAAGCAAAAGCAATTATCCAAAGAATTTGTGCGCGAATGGCTCATTGCCAATCATTTTCAGGGCTTGGAAGGGCAGGTGATGCCTGCCTTGACCGATGAGTTTGTTGAAAGTATCAGCAAACGCTACATTGAATTATATGAACTGTTAATGGGTGAAAAATTTCAACCGGCTTCCTATGAAAATGTCCTGCAAAGAATCGAAAATAATGTGCTGAAAGTTTTGGAAAAACTGTCTTAAAATCAACCTTAAACTGCCAGAAACATTCCATGTACGAGAAGTATCTTTTTTTTCTTCACGCGATTGATTCCAATGGATTTGAGGTATTGGTTGCCGCCACTTTTTCCAACCTGGTGGCGCAGTGGCTCAAAACTTTCATCATCGCAATCAAGAAAAGAACTCTTGATTTTTCAATATTAGTTTCAACAGGCGGAATGCCATCCAGCCATAGTTCCACTGTTGTTTCCATGGCGGCTTCTGTCGGATTGATTGAGGGTTTTGACTCCATCTCTTTTGCCATCGCTGCCTGCGTAGCCTCTATCGTGATGTATGATGCCGCAGGTGTGCGCAGGGCGGCAAGCAGGCAGGCAGTGGTGCTCAATCAGATTATTCAAAACTTTTTTCTCAGCGACCCCGCCCTCAACAGAGGGAAACTGAAAGAACTGCTGGGTCACACGCCAACGGAAGTGTTAGCCGGTGCCGGTTTGGGGGTAATCGTAAGTTTTTGGCTCCGCTGGGTGGTCAGTTCTACGCTGACGAGTCTTTGAAACACAGATTTCAAGCCATAAAATCGCAATTTCACCAAACTTCCATGCCATTGAATTTGTATGTTTGCACATCGGAATTATGAAACAAAATCTAGAATTTAACCGCAATGAAGACGCGATGAAGCTGTTGGTCGCGCAATTAAAGAAAAAGGTAGAAACCGCGAAGCAGGGTGGGGGGAAGAAAAATATTCAGAAGCAGCACGATCAGGGCAAACTGACCGCCCGCGAGCGCGTGGATGAATTGTTAGATAAAGGAAAACCATTTCTTGAACTGGGTGAATTATGTGGTGACGGGATGTATGAAGAGCAGGGAGGCTGTCCGGCAGGCGGGGTGATTGTCGGCATCGGATATGTTTCCGATCGCATGTGCGTAGTAGTTGCTAATGATGCTACTGTGAAAGCAGGCGCATGGTTCCCAATCACAGCCAAGAAAAACCTTCGCGCCCAGGAAATCGCGATGGAAAACCGGTTGCCAATTATTTATTTAGTGGATAGCGCGGGTGTTTTTCTTCCCATGCAGGATGAGATTTTTCCGGACAAAGAGCATTTCGGCAGAATTTTCCGCAACAATGCCGTCATGTCTTCGATGGGTATCACCCAGATTGCCGCCATCATGGGCAGTTGTGTAGCAGGTGGCGCTTACCTTCCGATAATGAGCGATGAGGTGCTGATTGTTGAAAAAACAGGCTCTATTTTTCTCGCGGGTCCCTACCTGGTGAAAGCCGCAATCGGAGAGGAGGTGGACAAGGAAACACTGGGAGGCGCGCTCACGACCACTGAAATATCCGGCATTACTGACTATCGTTGCAAAAACGACCAGGAATGCCTGAAGACGATTCGAAAAATCATGGGTAAGTTAGGCAACCGGGAAAACGCGGGTTTTGACAGAGCAACGCCAGCGCCTCCGACTGCGGATGCGAAAGAGATTTACGGCACCTTTCCCGAAGGGAATAAAAAACCTTACAACACGCTGGAAATCATCAAGCGCATCGTTGACAATTCTGAATTTAATGAATACAAACAGGGCTACGGAAAAACAATTCTCTGCGGTTATGCCCGCGTTGAAGGTTGGGCGGTTGGGATTGTTGCCAATCAGCGAATCGTTTTAAAAAACGCCAAAGGCGAGATGCAGTTTGGCGGAGTGATTTATTCTGATTCGGCTGACAAAGCCGCCCGGTTCATTATGAACTGCAATCAGAAAAATATTCCATTGGTGTTCCTGCAGGATGTCACCGGATTTATGGTAGGCACCCGTTCAGAACATGGCGGCATCATCAAGGATGGCGCAAAATTGGTGAACGCGGTAGCGAATTCAGTCGTACCCAAGTTCACGATTATCACCGGCAATTCTTATGGCGCGGGCAATTATGCGATGTGCGGAAAAGCCTATGACCCTCGCTTGATATTCGCCTGGCCCACCGCGAAAATGGCTGTGATGGGTGGCGAGCAGGCGGCAAGCACGTTATTGCAAATTCAGCTTGGCTCGAAGAAAGAAAAAGAAGTAACCCCTGAAGAGAAAAAAAAGCTGCTTACTGAAATCACCGACAAATTTAATGTCGCCACAACGCCTTATTATGCCGCAGCCCGCCTGTGGGTGGATAAAATCATAGACCCCATTGAAACGCGCAATGTCATCGCGATGGGCATCGAAGCCGCGAGTCACGCGCCCGCTTCAAAAGCGTTTAATGTGGGGGTGATGCAGACTTAGGCTCTTATAAAATAAAACCTACAAACAAGTTGTCGTTTTTAAGCGCCCAAAAATCAATTCTCAAAAAATAATTCCCAAAAAAACAAATAATATTCAAATTCTAAAAAATCAAATCACAAACCAATTCATACACTCTGCGATGTGAGATTTGCATTTTGTGATTTGTAATTTCAATTCTGACCTTGACTGAAATAGGTTGACTTTTTTTACTGTGGGCAAAACGGTCTTAGCACTTCATTTGCTTAAAAACGCTTCTCTGACTCATAAGCGCCCGGTCTGCCGAAAGCGGCTTTAACGCGGTCGCGCCAGGTTTTCGCGCTCATGACATCGCGGAATATGTCCACATATTCGTGGAACACTAAGTAAACCGGGTTGTAGGAATTAATCGGCTGCTTCACCCCGTAATCAGGACGTTCACCGGGTTGTACATACGTGCCGAACATGCGGTCCCAGATGATAAACATCGAGCCGTAATTCTTGTCAATGTAAACTGCATTTTTACCGTGATGCACCCGATGGTTGGTGGGCGTAACAAAAATATATTCAAACCACGCGGGCATCGGGCGGATGAGTTCGGTATGTTGCCAAAACTGATAAAGAATGCCGATTTGATGCACGAAGAAAAACATGATGGGGTCAAAGCCGATTAATACCACCGGCAGGAAAAAAATGAGTTTCACCTGGTCAACCCAGCAAAGCCGAAAACTGACTGTGAGATTATATTTTTCGGAGGAATGGTGCGTGATATGAGAAGCCCACCAAAACCTTTGTTCGTGCGCCACCCGATGCGCCCAGTAACGCGCGAAATCATATACGACAGCACAAAGTAAAAATGACCACCATGTCACCGGCATCAGGAACGCGGAAGGAGTCAAATGAAAATAGAACCACCACACCGTGTAAATCGTGATAATGCCGATGGCAGCTGTCACAGCAAGGTAGCCCAACCCGACTCCAATGGAAGCCTTCAGGTCTTTCGGGGAGTAAAGCCCGAGATTTTTACGTTTGCTGTAACGGTATTCCAGCCACACAAAAAGCAACATAAACGGGCTGGCAAACAACAACAGGTTAGGTGCATTTTTGTAAAGCGAAAAAAGTTCGTTGAACGCTAATTTGCCGGTAGTAAAATCCATTAGTGATTAAAGGATTGGTTTTTACAAGAGGTCAAATTTAAGGGAAACTCAGATAAATGCGAGGATTTCAAAATCACAGGATGCCGGTTGATAGTTCCCACTCGCCAGAGGCGAGCGGGATTATTTTTTGGGAACCGGCACTGGCGGCTTGTCATGATGACCGATGTTGATGGTTTTAATTTTTTCAACATGCACCCATTTGTCTTTTTTCAGCTTGAAGCCTTCATAAGTTCCATCAGGGAGATAGGTGAAACGCAAATCTTCCAGCCGTTCTTCAGGCGCCACAAGGTGGTCGAAAATTATCAACTTTTCTTCCGAGGAATAATTCAATGAAACGGCAGCGTCTTTTCTGAATTCGATGATAAAACGATTTTGAAATTTCTTCTTGCCGTCTTCGTCTGTAAGTTGAAACACGGGTGCGCCAAACACCGGCTTGTCATTTTCAAAATGCAACACATCAATCAGTTTTATACTGCTCCAGTAATCATTGCCATCCCATCCGAAGAGGAGATAATATTTTTTCTTTTTATTCCCAAACTCGTAGATGTTGTAATACAAAGCGCCATACCAGGTGTCATTATCCAACACATCCTGAATCGGATAGAAAAGGGAATCCGAATTATCAAACAGAGGAAAGAGTGTAAGCTTACCGGGTGTGTTCAGTTGAATGGCGCCAAAATACCGATGCGAACCATCGCCCCACCATAACTGCCAGGTGAAAATCCGGAAGGACTTGTCAGCCGGGGTGAGAATTGAAATTGTTTCAAGTTCGCTGAAGGGATAATGAAACGAACCGTTCACTTTCAACGCGTTCACTAACCGGGGAATGAATTTGAAACAGGCGGCTGCTCTGTCGTCCTGCAAAGAGTCATTCACGATTTGGTTACTCAGTTGGGCGAGTTCCTGTTCTTTTTTTTGAAGCAACTCAAGGTCTTCGGGCGCTATTTGAGCAAACGATTGAAATGCGACAAAAACTA
Organism: Chitinophagales bacterium; assembly: GCA_041748615.1. GTDB lineage: Bacteria > Bacteroidota > Bacteroidia > Chitinophagales > CAIOSU01 > JBGTCY01. Next base: position 5,032 of record JBGTCY010000117.1, on the reverse strand, counting down.
AAACAGCAATCCCGAAAAACTTTTTTAACATGCAAGGTTTTGTTTAGCTGCAAAGAAACGAAAAGCGGGGAAGATGTATTTCATCGTTTACACACATTAGGAAAAAAACCGGTCTCTATTAACTGGATTGAAATTGCAAATCACAAAAAGCAAATCATAAATTTACCGAGAGTAATCAATTTTCGAAAGCATGAGACGTACTCTCGGTTAATACAGAATGTTTTACATTTTCATTTTTCGAAAACCGAGTTGTTCCTGTATAAATTCCAATTAAAAAAAAGAACACTTCAAACCCCATCACAGTGCGTCTGGAGTGAATTGTATTTTAAATTTTCAGAATTGAATATTATTTGTTTTTTGTGAATTGTTTTTTTGGCGCTTATAAAACGGGTGCACGAAAAATTGCACCACTTTTTATGGGAATCATAGCAAAAATCTCATTCTCCTTTTTTCACCATCCTGCCCAAATACACTTTTTTGCTCGTGGAAATTTCAGCGAGAAAAATTCCATCAGGAAATTGTGAAATATCCAAAGTGAGTAATCCTGTGTTGTTCGTTGAATATTCAGTGATAATTCTGCCGATGGCGGAAATGATTCTGACGCGGATAGCACTGCCACCAGATTCAGGAAGTTCAATGTGGAAAGTTCCGTTCGCGGGGTTTGGATAAATCCGGAGTTGTTCGTTTGAAGTTTGTTGCGGAATGCCGGAAACCGTTTCCGCTTCCACCCAAACATTTTTTATTGTTTCGTGACTGCATCCGAATTCATTTTCAAAAAAATAAGTGATGGCATACGGTCCGCCCGCACCGGCATTCGCGGGGGAAAAAACATTTCCATTCATGCCGGCTCCGGAAAACAATCCGCCCGCGGGAATGCCCGTCAGATGCGCGGGAGCATCATGCTCGTTGTACAAAGCACCCAGCCCGCTGAAGTCCGTTACCGGAATGGGATGCACCTCCACGGTGACGTAACCCGCGTCCGAACCCGCGAACTGGTCTGAAACTGTCACGGAATATTGCGTAGTTACGGAAGGTCGCACAACAATGGAAGCAATCGTGTCTCCCGTGCTCCATTCAAAATAACTACCGCCAGCGGCTGTCAGCAGTGTGGAATCACCGTCACAGAGGTCGGCATCACCCGCGACACTTGCCGTAAGCTGCCCTTTCTTCACGCGCACTGCCTGTGATGATTCATTATGACAACCAAACTCATCCATAAAGGAATACGTGATGTCATGCACTCCGATACCTGCCATTGAAGGTGAAAAGATGTTGCCGGAAATTCCCGTTCCCGAAAAAACTCCGCCAGCGGGGAAGCCGCTCAGCGTGACCGCGCTGTCATAATATTGATATAGCGTGTCAAGCCCCGAAAAAGAAACGGCAGGCAATGGTATCACCACCGCGCTCACCGGCTCACGACTGCTCGCGCACTCCAATGGGGCGGTGCCGATTTCCCAGTCATAGAAATAATAATAAAACCCCGCGCCAAGATTGGAGCCGTTCAGCGAAACAATGCCCGGAGTGAGATACGGATAGCTCACCCCGCTGCCGGTGCGTTTCAGCGCGGGACTCGCGTGTCCGAAATTTGTTTGATTCACGCTTTCGTTTGTGCCAAGCTGATAATCTACTCCGGGGGCGATGTTGAAATTTAAATCAATGCGCGAAGTGCCGCTGCCGATAAAAACTGTTGTATCCGCGAGCACCGTGCCTCCTGAATTTCTCCATTCAATCACACGCGTGCCCGGATAATCGGTCTCCACCTTCACCGAGCGCAGCGTGAAAGCCGACAGGCAATCAAATTGAATGTACCCGTTGTATTGAGTGCCGCTGTAAACGCTCGTGCCACTGTGTTCGTGGGGAGCGCTGAACACCGAAAGCGCGGGAATAGTAGTAACATTTTCAATAAAGTAGGTAGCGGTGTTTTGCAAGTGGGGAGTGTTGAAAGTATTACCGCTGAAAACCGGAGTTTGCGCATCAGGCGTTTCATACCAATGAATACTGCCATTTCCCGCGGCTGAAAGTTCAGCGATTCCGCGGTCGCAGAGCGTATCTTCCCAAACAGCGGTAATGGCGGATGGTATCACATCAACCGCCACCGGCACAGAAATGCCCGTGCCGCAGGGATGCACCGTTTCCACTATATAATTTCCGGCAGCGAACACTTCAATGCTTTTGGTCGTGTCTCCGGTTGACCAGAGGTAATGCTCCGCGTCCATCGCGTGCAGTGTCACCGGGGTGCCGTTACACAAACTCAGTGAGCCGTCCACCGTTATTTCCGTTACTGATTGACCTGAAGGAACCTGTTTGGTGAGCGTAAAGGGCACTGCCGTCCAGTTGTTTGTTTTGTCTGATTCTAAAAAATGATTGCGCGGGTCCACTTCCGCCACGATCCAATAGTCACCGTTGCAGGTGCCGGGCGGGATATTAATCCACATGCCATCCAACTGTTTTGAATAAATATCCGTGTAACCCACCGAGATGCCCTGCTCCACCGGGGAGCAATTATACTGACCGCCCCCCAACCCGTAGTTCGCGGTGTTCGAACTGTTCTTAATCGTTCCCGTGCCGTATTGCTGACGGTCGCGGCAATGACCGTTGTAATAATTACACGTTCCGTAATCCATCAGGCAAAACCCGATTTTCGCGCCTTCTCCGATGATGGGCCATTTCAGCGTATCGGGTTCCAGCGGGTCTTCCTGCCGCAGGGTAAACACCACCCAGTCATCCACATGATTATGACCATGCGTGGGATGATATGTTTGCCCGCCCGCCCAGCGGTCTTCATAGGTCATTGTGCCGTTCACTTTTTTGTAAACCCTTTGATGCAGGAGGTTGGTCGGAGTAGAGCCGTCCGGGCAGGTGACATTGCCTGTGCTGCTGAAAATCGTGTCGCTGCCGCAAATGAAATAGTTTGTGCCCCGCACGGTGAAGGGACCAAAGCCCGTGTTGGGCGTTGAGCCGGTGATGCGCAGCCTGCCGTTGTTGCCGCCATTGCCGCTCTGTGAATATTCCGAAGGTCCCCCGTCATAATGCAAAATGGCAAACCACGAAATCGTGATGTCCGGCAACAGGTAGCAGGTGTCCCTGCCATCCGCGCACACACAGCCCGCGGCATTGTTGGTCGTGCAAGGCTGCGCGCTTAAAAAAGACGCGACACCCAGCAGCAACGAAACGAAAAGAAACTTCATGGGAGCGGTATTGATGACGAAATATAGTGTTTTTAATGACGCGTGAGAAAAAGAACTCTTTGATAAGAGGGGAGGAGTGTTGAGTTAAAGTCTAATTTTTAAAGTCTATTGACCACGGTTAACAGCCCACGGTGCTCGCGCAAGCATTGAGGCGATGGCATGGAGGGGAAGTCTGCTTGTGTGCCTGAGAAGACCACAGTCCACAGACGACAGACAATAGTTTTGCTCGCGCAAGCATTGAGTTGATAGCTTCGAGCGAAAGACTGCTTGTGTGCCTGAGAAGACCACAGTCCACAGACGACAGACAACAGTTTTGCTCGCGCAAGCATTGAGGTGATTGCATAGAGCGCGAGCCTGCTTGTGCGCTTTGTCAATCGTCCATCGTAAATCGCCCCCCGCCCCCCATTGGATATTTAAAAAGAAATACAGATATTAAAGGCTTCAAAAAAAATCATCCACCATGAATGATGTAATCACAACACCAAAAACCATCCGGCTGACGCTTGCCGAATATGAAGGCAAAGAGCGCATGTTTGCCGAATTTCCTTATGACAAGGAATTGATAGCTGCCATCAAAAGCATACCGGGGGCAAGCTGGAGCAGTTCAAAAAAAGCGTGGCACCTTTCGCCATCCAACCAGGTTTATTTATTGCTGAAAGAAAAAGTGAAAGGAAAGGCTACCGTTGATGCAAGCGAGCTGAAACAGCAAACGGAAGTTCGCAAATCGCCCGGTATTAAATATCCGGGACTGCATCTAACTACAATAACGCAGTTGGAAACTTTTAAAAAATACATGCAGCAACTGCGCTACAGCCCGCAAACCGTAGAAAACTACCTGAGCTGTTTAAAGCAGTTTTTCAACTATTGCAGCCCCGCAGACCATACACAAGTGAGCGAAAAAGATGTGGAGCGTTTCAACCATGAAGTAATAATTACGGGCTGCCTTTCATCCTCTTACCAACGCTCCATGCTCAGCGCTATCAAATTGTTTTACAGTCATTACAGCGGTCATAAAATGCGCATAGATAAATTGGAACGACCGCGCAATGAACACCGCTTGCCCGAAGTGTTGAGCAAAGAAGAAGTGCAGCGCATCATCAAAGCCACCAACAATCCGAAGCACAAAGCCCTGCTGAGCCTCGTTTACAGTTGCGGGCTGCGCATCGGAGAAGCGCTGAACCTGCGGTTGAAAGACTTAGACAAAAAAAGAAAAGTGATTCGCATCGAGCAGGCAAAAGGCAAGAAAGACAGGTATGTTCCCTACTCGGAAAAACTGATGACGGTGCTGCGCGAATACTATCAAACATGGGATCCTAAACCGAAAGATTATTTGTTTGAGGGGCAGTATGGTGAAAAATATACGAGCCAAAGCGCTGGAAAAGTGTTGCGGGAAGCAGTGAAAAAATGCCGCATCAAAAAAAGAGTCTATCTGCATATCCTGCGCCACAGTTTTGCCACCCACCTGCTTGAAGCAGGAACTGACGTAAGATATATCCAGGAAATATTAGGGCACAATAACATTAAAACAACCATGATATACACCCACGTGAGCAGTAAAAAACTCAACGAAATCAAAAGCCCGTTGGATGATTTGGATATTTAAAATAAAGAATTTAATTTAGTCTTTTATGAAACCTCAAAGATTCGTTAAGATATTCCAAACATACCCGATTCGCTATGTTTGTGAAACCTGACTTATTGAAGAATGTCCCGTCCTAAAATAGGTTGACCAAAATTTAAACAAACCTTGGTCAACATGGACACACAAGAAAAATCCCCCTGCCGAAAAAAAAATGGCAAACAAATCAGTTATGATTTCAAAATTTCCGTCATTGACGAAATAA
>JBGTCY010000116.1:0-2736 GCA_041748615.1 Chitinophagales bacterium | reverse complement strand
ACGGCTCATAATGGTAATTTTAAGAATAAAGGTAAGATGGTATGGTTTATCAAACGAGCGGACGCTCAAGGAAGAAAGGCACAAGCGGACGCTTGCGCCAGACACGGGGGGAATATCGTTGGAGCAAACGGTCACAATGCAGTTTTCTTAGGCAACAGCTTCTTAGAAGATAATTTCAACCATGTGGTGATTAACAAAAGACGCAATCTGAAGTTTGATATGGACAACATGGTATTGACCACCGATGCTGTCAATACTAATAACTCAAGACTACAGTTCACCCCTCATGCCAATCAGTTTACAAGGGCAGGTGTAGATTATTGTTAATAATTTAGATGGCACAATATCTATTGGTAGTCATTCAACCGGAAGAAACTTTTTATCCCGGATGCAAACGGGCGTGTGGGCGCGCGGCAGTATCGCTACCGTGATGAACAACCGATTTTTTGAAATGGTGGGGCAGCGCACCGGGGTAAGGGCTGATTGGTCAGGCATTGCTTTTCCTTTGGTTTACCCCGACATCCGGGTGGGCGAGTTGGTTACAAACCCGCATGACCCTTTTAATTTTTCCAATGTGTTCGAAGGGTGCAACCCTGCTGTTTTTGTGAACGGATATGGAATGGTTAATGTAGCGAACAACGCTATACTCACCAATAATTTTTCTGAGAGAGGTATTCATATTCAAAACTCAGCATCCGGTTTTCCTATTGCATTAGGGATCCCTATTAATGTCATGCACAACAATATTCTGGGTGGTATTGGTATTTTTATTCACAACTCCTCCTTAGGAAACAAGTTCGTGCATAACAACCGGGTATCTTATAATTTACAATTTCCGGGTGCGTTTGGTATTCGCGTAGAAAATAACTTTTTGCCTGGCCCTATATTCCTTCCAGGCAACCAGAATATGCCTGTAACTGAAATCACTGAAAATGTTGTAAGCAATCTGATATTCAGTCATGGAATAAGCAGCATTAGAAATGAGCGGCAGCGCATTGTGGATAACACCATATCATTTATTACCGGAGGGGGATTGGGCTTCGGCATTTACATTGAACATTCCCCCGCATCGTGGGTACGATGCAATCGCGTGTTCGGAACGCATAACACTACAGACAGACAACAGTTAGGTATTGTGGCAAACACCAGCGCAGGCTCCTGGATTACCCGCAACCGCCCCCTCCAAAACCTCGGCAGAGGCATCAACTGTATCGGTCAGATGGCGGCAGGCACCGTCATCGCCACCAACCTTATGAGCAACTGCAACGTGGGCTTTGCCCTTGACAACCAGGGCGATGTAGGCAGGCAGGGAATTCCCCCGGGCATAACCTACGACAACCAATGGGAAGCCACCGGCACTTTTCAGTTTGCCGACCACCTCCGCTCCTACAGCGGTTCCAACGCCAACCAAACCACCGAATTTCTATTGAGAACCGTTAACCCGCCAGGTCCGGGGTCACTTTATTATCCAGATGGGTTTAGTAGTGATGATGATGGAAGTGGTGCACTATTGATGGATTTTGTTGGTGTAGCTTCTACCCACGCCTCATTTGTTGACAACCCGTTATTTGAGGGATGTATCAATACGGATGTAATTCCTTCAATGGAAGACCCTGGGTATATTGCGGAATTGCTCAAAGTCGTGAAAGATGAAATATCGTATCCCGATGATTCATTGACTTACCGGTGGTGGGCGCGATATAACTTATATCATGCATTAGTTAATCGAAGTTGGTTAGCCGAGGCGAATGATACATTACAAGATTTTATTGATGAATTTAAAACTACACCCACAGCCCGGCTTGAATATTTAGGTTCACGGACGGCATTGATGTCGCCTCAATTCAATACTTCCGAAGATTTTACCTATCTTGAAGGTCAAATCAATCGCATCAGTGTTACACACGATATTGATGCTATAATGAAGCTCTTCATGAAGATTTATTTAAAATATGTAAAAGATACATTCAATTTCAGTTCAGTGCAATTAACGTTGGATTCCATAGCTCATTTGTGTGTTTTTTATAATGGTCCATCTGTGTTGGTGGCAAGACAGATGTTAACGAATGATAATTTGGACTATGTCAATTACGATTGGGGCGATTCATTATGTAGCAGCAGTAGCAGTAGTAAAACGGATTTACAACCGAAGCCTAAAAAACCACAATTTGATGCAGACTATCGCCTGCACCCCAATCTCCTAAAAGGCATCCTCACTGCCAGAATAACCCTCAAAGAAAATGAACATGGATATGTTGAAGTTTTCTCAATGCAGGGGAAAAGAATGGGTACCTATACGGTTACGGAGGGAAATAATATGCTTGACTTAGGCAATATAAGAAGCGGAAGTGGTATATATTTTTATAGAGTTTGGGTGAATGGGGAGTTTAAGAATAGTGATAAGTTGGTAATACTACAATAAAATTTTCATTTATTTGAGATGGATTATAATAATAATACTTTTGGGAGGGTATTTTAAAAATACTTTTTCTCAAAAATATGACAGGAATTGGGTGTTTGGACGAAATGCAGGCATTGATTTCAATGATGAAAATTCTCCAAAGGCTTTTTATATATCAGCAGATAATAATGAACTTACCGGAGTTTTTTCCGATTCTGTAGGCGAGTTAATATTTTACTTAAATCGGAGACAAGGAACGGGGAGTATAATGCAAATACTTGACGCATCTTCCCAAATAGTTTTTGGAGGAGATAGCATTAATTCTAATGTATCTT
>JBGTCY010000115.1:0-15668 GCA_041748615.1 Chitinophagales bacterium | reverse complement strand
CCGGCTCATACAATGGCGGCAGCAACTATGTCGGATATGGCGATGCCCGATCTGACGCACTGATAGAAGCGATTCGCAAAGAAATGAATGAGGATTTGCGCCACAACTACTTCCGAGAATTTCAGGCGATGGTCGCCAATGATGCGCCCTATGTTTTTATCTATACTCCGAAAGCCCGGATAGTTATGAGCAAGCGCTTCCCGAATGCGAAATCCTACATCGCCCGCCCGGGATACACGGAGCGGGAGTTGATTGTGGTCGGTAAAGATGAAATGAGCGCGGACAATTAGGATGTTCTCCACATCAGTTTTACTCGATTATTTTCTAACTACTTTTCACCGAACTTTGCGCTTATGAATGCTAAAGCGGATTTACGCGAACTATCGGTTGATGAGTTGGAAACTTATTTATTGGAAAAGGATGAAAAACCTTTTCGCGCGAAACAAATTCAGGAATGGCTCTGGAAAAAATCCGCGCACTCTGTTGAGGAGATGACCAACCTGTCACTGCCGTTGCGAAAAATGCTTGCTGAAGATTTTGAGATTCATCCGATTCAGGAAGATTTTATTCAGAAAAGCAATGACGGCACGATTAAGATTCGTTATAAGTTGTTTGATGGCAACCTGATTGAAAGCGTGCTTATTCCGGCACCAGGCAGAGTAACAGCCTGTGTGTCGTCACAGGCAGGATGCAGCCTCGATTGCAAATTTTGCGCAACCGGTTTCTTAAAACTAAAACGTAATCTGAGCGCGGGTGAAATTTATGACCAGGTCGCGATGCTGGTTGAGCAATCACAAAAGGATTATAAAATGCCGCTGACAAACATCGTGTTCATGGGCATGGGCGAGCCGCTGCTCAACTATAAAAATGTGCTGAGTGCGATTGAAAAAATCACTTCTCCAAACGGATTAAATATTTCCTCAAAACGCATTACCGTTTCAACTTCAGGAATTTCCAAAATGATTAAAAAACTGGCGGACGATGAAGTGAAGTTCAATCTCGCGCTTTCGCTGCATGCTTCCGATAATCAAAAACGCAGCCGCATCATGTCCATCAATGACAGCAATCCGATTGAATCATTAATGGAAGCGTTAATTTATTTCCAACAAAAAACAAACAACAAAGTCACCTTTGAATATATCCTGCTGGATGGATTTAATGACACACGAGAGGACGCGCTGAATCTTGCAAAACTTTGCGCAAAAGTGGATGTTCTCGTCAATGTGATTGAATATAATCCGGTTGAAGGAGTTCCTTACCGGAAATCGTCTGAAAAAAACCGTGATGCTTTCGTGGCATTATTGGAACAAAAAAAAATTACCGCGAGAGTCCGATACAGCAGGGGGAAAGATATTGATGCCGCCTGCGGACAGTTGGCAAATAAGCAATAACAACTCTATTTTTTTACTTCGCAGGTGCTGATTCCAAATGGTGCATACAATGGACAAAACCCGACAAGACTTGTAAGCACAAATACAACAGCCAACACCAGTAATACAAGGCCAAGCGTGCCTTTCAAGATTCCTGAAAAATAGAGTCCTCCTACTACCAATGCGATAATAATGCGAATGACTTTGTCAATGGTTCCCATGTTTTTTTTCATAACATTTTTTTATTTGATTAGAAATTGAATGTAAACCACAATTCCATAAATGATTGTGAAGCATAAAATGCAAACAGCAACCATTTTTAAAACGCGGTTTTTCATGTTTGTAAAGACAAAAGGTAGTTCATCCAGCAATTCAGAAAGATGACTAAAGTCATTATGAGCGGATTTATACCGGTAAACAGGCTTTCGAACTTTAATTCACTTTCGCTGATGGGCATCCCTTACATATTTCGTTTTATACTTTCTTTGGGGATAAAAGCCGGAACCACTTTTATTCAAAAAAATTTTACTTTTTTTCGGCAAGTTTTTGTTCCCACGCCCAGGCGGTGCGCATCATGTCATTGATGTCATGCACCGGTGTCCATCCGAGTTGAGTGCGGGCTTTTGTGTTGTTGGCATAAATAGATTCAACATCTCCTTTCCTGCGGGGACCCAGTTCGTAATTCAATTTTACTCCGCTCACTTTTTCAAAAGCATGAATCGCTTCCAATACCGTGACGCCCTGACCTGTTCCAAGATTAAATTCTTCGTTTGCGGATTTATTTTTTCCTTTCATCAGATATTGCAATGCGAGCGTGTGCGCGTGTGCAATGTCCATCACATGAATATAATCACGCACACAGGAACCATCGCGGGTATTGTAGTCGCTGCCATGCACAAACATTTTATCGCGTTTGCCGATTGCGGTTTGCGTGATAATCGGCACTAAATTTTCCGGCTTTTCAACGGCATACTCTCCGATTGAAACTGATTCATGCGCGCCCACAGGATTAAAATAACGCAATGAAATTATTTTAGCCGAAGGGACAGCCCTGCTGAAATCCCGTAAAATCGCTTCACCCATTTGCTTGGTGCGGGCATAAGGCGATTCAGGTTCCGGCATTGGGGTTTCTTCCGTCACCGGCAATGAAGGAGGATTGCCATACACCGAACAGGAAGATGAAAAAACAAAAAACGGAATCTTAAACCCCTCAACACATTTCAGAAGATTGATGAGCGAATTGATGTTGTTGTGAAAATAAAGCAGGGGCTGGTCAACGGATTCCGGTACGGTTTTGAAAGCGGCAAAATGGATGATGCCGCTGATGTTTTTGTTTTCTCGGAAAATCTCACGCACCCGTTCCAAATCACATAAATCCGTTGGATAATTAACAACCTGTCTGCCGGTGATTTCCTGAATTCCTTTCAGATATTTTTCGGTGCCACGCGAAAGATTATCAACGGAAAAAACTTCAAACTGATTTCCAATCAAGTCCACCAAGGTGTGTGCTCCGATATAGCCGCAACCGCCCGTTACAAGAACTTTTTTCATGCTGTTCAAAAGATTTTTTGAATTACTTAATCCACTCTGATTCAATCACATTTTTAATGCCTTCTTCCATTGGTAAAATATCTCTTCCCAGCAAAGCTCTCATCTTGGAGGCATCGGGTACTCTGCGCAGCATGTCTCCTTCTTTCAAAGGCGGAAGATGAATGATTTTGGATTTTGAGCCGGTGATTTTGATAATTGTTTTGGCAAGTTCCAAGATCGTGATTTCCACATCACTGCCGATGTTCACGGTGTCATTCACATAAAGGTTGTCATAAAAGGCTTTCGTGGTAGCGGTCACATTATCTTCAATAAAACAGAAAGTGCGTTTCTGCTTTCCATCTCCATAAATCGTGATGTCTTCATTTTTTGAAGCAAGATGAATGAAGCGGGACATCACAAAATCAGTGCTTTGTTTGGGACCGTAAGTATTAAAAAATCTGAAAATGGTATAATCCAAATCGTACTCCGCTTTGTAGGAACGGCAAAAAGATTCGCCTACATTTTTCACCACTGCGTAAGGCAGGCGTGAATTCAGCGGAGTGGTGTATTCGTTTTGCGGCAGCGTAGTCGGTTCGCCATACACTTCAGAGGAAGATGCGAAAAACACCCTTTTTACGCCTGTGTTTTTACTCAGTTTCAGAATATTCTGAATACCCTGAATGTCCGTCAATACCAGCACCGGATGGGCTAGGGTTCTTTGAACGCCTACCACTGCGGCATAGTGAAACACATAATCAAAAGCATAAGAACCCATCAGCGGATGAATATCCAACCAGTCATTCACATCACATTTAATGAATTTCCAATTGGTTTTTTTTGATTTCGGTAGCCGTTCCGGAGTACCGGTTAAAAAATTATCTACGACTACCACGAAGTTTTCATCGTCTTCAATCAGTTTGTCAGCGAGGCTGCTGCCAATGAAGCCTGAGCCACCGGTAATGAGAATTTTCCTTTTCAATGGATGATGATTTATTTTTTATAGAAATGGAAGCGTTAAAATTTTTCTTCTAAGATATTCATCAGGTATTGACCATAACCGCTTTTCATCAATGGCTTGGCAAGTTCTTGCAACTGCTGTTTGGTGATATATCCCTGACGGTAAGCGATTTCCTCGATGCAGCCGATTTTTAAACCCTGTCGCTGCTCAATCAGTTGCACAAACTGCGAAGCCTGCATCAATGAATCGAATGTTCCGGTATCCAACCAGGCTGTTCCGCGGCTGAGAATTTTCACGTTGAGTTTGCCGCGCTCAAGATAATGCTTGTTCACGTCCGTGATTTCATATTCGCCACGGGCACCGGGTTTAAGTTTTTTTGCAATTTCCACCACTTCATTATCATAATAATAGAGTCCCGGCACTGCATAGTTGGATTTGGGCAGTTGAGGTTTTTCCTCTATCGAAAGCGCTCTTTTGTTTTTATCAAAATCCACCACACCATAGCGTTCAGGGTCGGCAACATGATAAGCGAAAATGACTCCACCGTCCGGATTGCTGCATTCTTTCAGCAGTTTTTCCATGCCGCTGCCATAGAAAATATTATCTCCCAAAATCAGGCACACTTTATCATTGCCGATGAATTCTTCGCCAATCACAAACGCCTGCGCAAGTCCGTTGGGCACTTCCTGTTTGGCAAAAGTGAATTGACAACCCAGACTTTCCCCGTTGCCCAATAATTTTTCAAAAAAAGGCAAATCATGGGGAGTGGAAATTATCAGAATTTCACGAATTCCGGACATCATCAAAACCGACAGCGGATAATAAATCATCGGCTTGTCATAAATGGGCATGATTTGTTTGCTGATTGCAAAAGTGATGGGGTGGAGGCGCGTGCCCGAACCGCCCGCGAGAATGATACCTTTCAAGACGCTGAATTTTTGCCAAAAATAAAGAAATAGACGAAAGGGTGAAGAATTACTTTTGAGAGGGTAAGAATAGAATGAATCCCTCGTTTATTTATTTGCGGTCATCAAGAGCAATGCCCTCTCCAAATCCACGTTGCCTCCACAAATAATCACGCCTACTTTTTTGCCCTTCAATTTTTCCTTCATGTTGAGCATCACCGCAATGGAAACAGCGGCAGAAGGTTCAATCACTAATTTCATCCGTTCCCAGAAAAGTCTCATGGCGGTGATGATTTCCTTTTCACCGACCGTGATGATTTCATCCACATTTTTCCGAAGAATGGAAAATGTTAACTCGCTCATCGAAGTCAGCAATCCATCCGCAGATGTTTGCGGATTGATGGAGGGGATAAGTTCTCCGCTTTGAAAAGAACGATAAGCATCATCCGCGCCCTGCGGCTCACAGCCGATGACCCGGATGCCGGGACATAAATGTTTTGCCGCAATCGAGGTGCCGCTCATCAGTCCGCCTCCTCCGATGGGCGCGAAAATATAATCCAAAGTGCCGGTTTCTTCAAACAACTCTTTAAAAGCAGTCCCCTGTCCGGCAATGATGCGCGGATGGTCATAGGGATGAATAAACACAGCGCCCGTTTCATCCTGTACGCGCTGAGCGTTGGTTTCACGCGCTTCGAGGGTCGGCTCGCAAAAAATCACCTCCCCGCCATAACTTCTCACGGCATCCACTTTCACCTGTGGCGCGTTGTCGGGCATCACGATGTAGGCTTTCGTTCCACGCATTTTCGCTGCCAGCGCCAGCGCTTGTGCGTGATTGCCGGATGAATGTGTCAGCACACCGTTTTTCAACTCATCTTCATTCAGACTGAAAACAGCATTCACCGCGCCCCGGATTTTGAATGCGCCCACACGCTGCATGTTTTCACATTTGAAAAACACCTCAGCGCTAGTTTGCACGCTGAAAAATCCTGATGTGAATACAGGAGTCCGGTTAATGTAAGGCTTGATGCGCTCATGTGCAGTGGCTATGTCAGCGTATGATACGGAAGATTGCATAGTTGATTTATGGTGTGTCAAAAATAGCGAAGACGTTCAAAGCCAGATAACATCGTTGAAAATTTAAATTTCAATACTCATCTATCGTTCACCGAAATCCGCGCTGATAAACCGGCAGTTGTTCTGTCTCAATGTGATTAGCGCTCACTGTGACCGAATCATTTTGAAACACTCCATGCAGGAGCAGCTTTCCGTTTTCAGGTGAAAAATCATAAAACTTAAATCTGAAATGCTATAACTTCAAGGCTAATATTTCAAGTTGATTGAGCATTGAGAGGAAGATCACGTAGCAGATTGGAATTATGAAACCCAAGAAAACAATCTTCTAATGAAAACTCTCTTCAAAATATCTCTTGCCTTCAATCTCGTCATAATTGTTGGTTTGCTGTATTTAGCCATCAATGGCAAGCATCACATCAAGCAATTCTTTTTTAAAAATATAATCGAAGTTCGCCACCAACAAAAACTCTCGATGTTTCGGGCTTGTCCTGAAACGAAAGGTGCGATTATCTTTCTAGGCAACAGCATTATTGAAGGCGGAAACTGGAGCGAATTGTTTCCCGGCAAAACTATTCTTAACCGAGGCATTGGTGGTGATGTTACGGCAGGCGTTTTGGCAAGGTTGGATGAAATTGTGCGGCATGAACCATTCAAACTTTTCATTTGCATCGGCACCAATGATTTAGCAAAAGGAGTGGATATACCTACCATTGTAACCAACTATAAATCAATTATTGAAATCGTAAGACAAAAATCTCCCCAAACAGAAATTTATGTGCATTCAGTTTTACCTGTGGGCAAAAAAGTATTCTCCGGACATGAGAACCAAAAGATTACACCACTCAACAAAGAGATACAGAAAATGTCTACCGAACAGAATGTTACCTACATTGACATCCATGCCGAATTGATGGATACCGAAGGTTTTTTAAACAGCCGATATACCAATGACCAACTTCATCTGATGGATGAAGGTTATCTCGTTTTGAAAAATAAAATTGAAAAATATGTGAATAAATGATAAAACTTCTCTACACCAGCTTCATCATATGTTTTGCCGGACTGACCGGCACCGTCATTACGGATACCTCTTTCGTTTCCACTCACGCTGACACTCACATTCCGACAGAGAAACTTCATCCTGCACCTTCATAACGAAAATCACAATTTTTCAACAATATTTTTTGTACATTTACTCTATGAGTACAAAAAAAAATTATCCCCTCATGCTGGTGGTTTGGTTGGTCATCGCGGTCATCGCGGTGGTTTTCACCTTGCAGAATTCAACTGATGTAGCCGTGAAATTCTTTTTTTGGAATGTAGAAACCCCGATGGCGCTGTTATTAATCATCACCCTCCTGCTGGGTGTGATTGCTGCGCTAACGCTGACCTTGCCCGCCTATTTCAGCGGCAGGAACAGTGAAAGCCAACATAAAAAAGACCTTGTGGAACTAAGAAGACAAAACACCGAGATGGTTGCAAAAATCAAACACTTGGAAGCTACAGCAAAAATTAAAAAGGGAGACTGATTATATCATTCCTTTACTCCCGGCTGCACCATAAATTATTACATTTTTGACCTCAGAATAAACAACAGTCACTTGTTGAAATTACAATTCACAAAAAGCAAAACACAAATCAGCCGAAGGACTGATTTGTCCTATGGCGAATAAATTCCAATAACAAAAAAAATCAAACCCTATCAGGGTGTCTGTATTGATTTGTTTTTTGTTGATTATTTTTTTGTGATTTAAATTTTTGGTCCTTACAAAAGACAACTTTAGTAAGATTTATTTTGTAAGCGCCTGTTTATACCTTACATTCTGTTGTATCCATTTACAGCATTACAATAAAAACAAAAACTGTTTCTACAATGAATATCTTCATCCTTTTGCTTGTCTTGTGTTGCTCCTTCACTGTGCAGGCGCAATACAAAACCGTCAACTTCAATTATGAAAGGTCTTATTTCAATGAGGGGCAGCCGCTGCCTGCTCAAAACCAGATGATGGTCAATGGTGAAGTATCTTCGGAGGTTCAAATGGTGCAGTTGAAAATTTTCAGAACATCCAACACCGACAAGACGCCCCTGCACACCGCCCTTTGGAAAAGACCGGACAACAACCTGCAAAACACCTTCACGCTCCCCGTCAACTACAAGCTGAACGGAGGCTCGGATTACACGTTTTTGGTCTTCCCCATTTCCTCCAGCCAATATCACGAAAATATCACAAGACGAATATTATCAGAGTATGCAGATCAAAACATTGAGTACCTTAAAAATTGGATTTTACTGTGAAAATTGAGAACAAAATAAACTTGTTTGAAATATTTACACCGAATAGGAGATTGCTTCACCTAATGCAACGCTTAAGGCATTTTCATCGTGTTCGCTATGACGGTACACCGAAACTTTATATTATGGACTTTAAACTCCTCTTCCCGCCCGAAGGTAAGACACTACAATCGCGCAACGCTGCGAGTCAAAGCAAGGCATAGTCGTACGAAGCGAGCGCAAATTATTCTTTTTTCAAGAACCTCTTTACTGAAATTTTTTCTTATTGAATTTCAATGGGTTAGAAAATTTATTGAAAAATTTTAGTACTATGTGTTGCATAGTACCGTATAATGTATATATCTTTGTGTCGTCAAGTAGTATCTATACTATGATTCTTCATCCTCAAAAATAAATTCCATGAAAAACCTGCTTTCTTCTTCGCTGTTTGCGCTGGCGCTGCTGGCGCTTTCTTCCTCAATCATCCATGCGGCTGTTGATGAAAAAAAAGTAAATCCGCAGCCATTTACGGAAGACATCAAAATTCAATTGCCGGTCATTTTCAGCAATTCGGAGATTTTGGGACTGCAACCCATTGTATTGCCGGATGAGCATTTGTTTGAGCCGCTGCCGGGTGAAACTTTTGTATTGCCTGAAGAATTGAATCCGGACAGCCTCTCAACCGAAAATCCGGGAACCGGAAAAATCAGACCTCAGTAATCCTGTTTACAAAATACATGAACATGAACTTAGAAAACGCCAAAGTGCAAATGCGGAAGGGCATCCTGGAATATTGCATCCTTTCCGCGATTGCCGGAGCGAAGGAGTCTTACGCTTCCGACATTCTTGAAGTGCTGAAAGACGCGAAACTGTTAGTGGTGGAAGGAACGCTTTACCCGTTGCTCACACGATTGAAAAACAGCGGTATGTTGAGTTATGAATGGAAGGAAAGCACTTCCGGTCCTCCGCGTAAATATTACAAACTGACTGCGGCAGGTTTGAAATTCCTCAACGAGTTAGACGAAACCTGGATTGAATTGCAGCGTGCCGTGAAATTATCCGTTAAAAACAGAACACAATCAAATTAAATTAAAATGAATAAAACAATCTCCATCAATCTCAGCGGTCAGGTTTACCAGGTGGATGAACCTGCTTATGAAAAACTGAAGGCGTATCTCGAAGCTGTCCGCAAGCGCTACGCTGCCTCAGAAGGGGGTCAGGAAATTATAGCCGACATCGAATCGCGTATCGGTGAAATGTTCAGTGAACGCGTCAACAGCCGCAAGGCGGTGATTACACAAGATGATGTGGATGAAGTGACGCGCATCATGGGCAAACCCGAAGAATTTGAAACAGAAGAAACCGAAGATATCTTCGGTGAGGAAAAGAAAAAACTCAGCAGGCGTTTATTCAGAAACCCGGACGAAAAAGTAGTGTCAGGTGTTTGTTCGGGCATCAGCGCTTACTTAGGCGTAGAAGACCCGCTTTGGATAAGGCTGATTTTCATTGTGTCGCTGTTATTCAGTTTCGGAACTACGCTCTTCATTTACATTGTCATGGTGCTGATTGTTCCGGATGCAAAAACCGCTTCCGAAAAACTCCAGATGCGCGGGGAAGACATCAATATTTCAAATATCGAAAAGACCATCAAAGAAGATTTACAGGACCTGAAAACGCGGATTGAAAATATCAACGCGAAGCCGGGTGTTGAGCAAGCCAAAAATATTTTTGAAAAAATAATCGGTTTACTCGTTGAAATTGTTTTATTTTTTTTCAGGTTCATCGGAAAATTGCTGGCGGTCGTGTTGATTATTGGCGGCACTTCGGTGCTCATCGCGCTGGCGGTTGCAGGGCTGTTTCCTTCCATGATGGACGGCATCCTGCTCTCCGCGTTGTATCCGCTGATTTTTTCAAGTAAGCTACTATTGTTCCTTGCCGGGAGCGGATTGATTTTACTCATCGGCATTCCAGCATTATCATTGGTGTTTGCCGGATTTCATTTGTTGCTGCCTTCGTCTAAAAGAATCAAAGGGTTAGGCATCAGTATGTTTGGTTTGTGGTTGGTTGGATTCGGATTAGTGATTTTCACCGGGATAAAAACTGCGCTTGATTTCCGGCTGACAGAAAGTATTCAGCAGGAAATTCCGCTTGCTCAACCGGCAAATGATACCATCTATCTGAGTTTACCCGCGCAGGATAAGCTAAACAAAAACTTCACGATTCAACTTTTTGATAATGGCGTATTTATTCCTCAAAATGGAAAGTATATCGTGTTGGAAAGAGTGCGGTTAGAGATAAAGAAAAGTCCGACAGATGAGTTTCAACTTACGCAGGTTATCAGGGCGCGCGGGCAAAACACGGGCGCAGCGCAACAGCGGATTGAAAATGTCAGTTACTTGCTTGAACAAAACGACTCGCTGTTAATGATTCAGGAATATTTTTCATTTCCATCGAGCGAAAATTTCAGAGGTCAGGAAATACGGCTCGTGTTGTATGTGCCGGAAGATAAATCCGTTTTCATTGATGAAAATCTCAGCGAACTGCTGTACAGGGTTCAAAATACAAACAACGTCCGCTCCCTTCAAATGGCAGGACGCATTTGGACGATGCAAGCGGACGGGCTGTCGTGCATCGGCTGTGACTTCGCGGCTTCGAACACCGCTTCAAGTTTCAAAAAAGGAAAAGTGAGCCGTGAGTTTTCATTGGAAGATTTCAATACCGTGAAAGCCTCCGGTGTTTTTAATCTTGAAATTAAACAAGGCGCAAACTGGCAGGTCACCGGCAACGGAAGTCAGTCATTCGTGGATGCTTTAATGATTAAAAAAATAAATGAGCGTCTTGAAATAAGTTATGAAGGGAGTAAAAAAATTTCCTTGAAGGAACGTGGAACAGTGACGGTAGTGATGCCTTCCATCAACGGCCTGACGCTGCATGGCGCAAACAATGCCGTAATAAATGGTTTTGATGAAAACAGTTTCTCGCTGGAGGTAAGCGGTGCGGGTGATGTGGAAATGAATGTCAACACCAAGGAACTGAAAGCGGAAGTGAGTGGTGCGTCAAAATTGCGGCTCAAAGGAAAAGGAGCAAATCTAAATGTTGTGGTTGCAGGAGCATCGAGTTTGCGCGGTTTTGAATATCTGGTTGAAAACGCCACGATTAATGCGACTGGCGCGAGTAAAGCTGAAGTGTATGTGACAAGAAAACTGAATGCGGATGCCGCGGGCGCGAGTGAAATCTTGTATAAAGGATTGCCGGAAATTTCAACGGAGGTAAGTGGGTTTTCATCCGTGAAGCCAGAAAGATGAAAGGTTGAATCGCCACCGCTATGGAATGCAAGCGAAATGCTGACCCGGTGAAAGAGGATAAAGAAAAAGGCGTTTACAACCGAGGAAAGAAAAGAAGCGCCTACTTTTTGCGGGCGCTTTTTTTCTTTTCTTCAATCATGTTAAACCCAAACTCTTCCATCAGCTTCAATCCGTAATCGCGGATTTGCTCAATCATTTTGATAGAGCGCTTGCTTCTTGTAGTGAGTGAGTATTCAACCCGGAGTGGAATCTGGGCATATCCTTTTTTTACACTAAACAGTTTTTTATTGTATTTATGCTGGTGCTGCCATTCAGCATGATTGGTGATTTTGCGAAAATGGAAATGGCAGGAATGATGATTCCGATTTCTGTGGTGATTTCATTTGTGTTTAGCGTGATGGGCAAAGTGGGCGGAGTGAGCGAAGACACATTTGAAAATAAGAATACGGATGTGCCGCTCACGGCTTTGTGCAACACGATTGAGCGGGATTTGCGTGAAACTTTGGGCGAATCCAATCTTCCTGATAAATTGCAAGTACAAAACGGGTTTCTTTATTAGCCTGTAAAAAATAGTAAAATGGAATTCACAAAAAATTTTGAGAACAATAAAAAGTGGGTTGCCAATAAACTTTCGCTCGACCCGCAGTATTTCGAAAACTTATCACGCGGGCAAAATCCTGAACTGCTGTATATCGGTTGTTCCGACAGCCGCGTGACCGCGGAAGAACTGATGGGTGTGCAGCCGGACGAGGTGTTCGTCCATCGTAACATCGCAAACATGGTCATCAGCATTGACCTCAATGACTTGGACATCCTGAATCCGTGGCTGCGCAATATTCGCGATGTGTACCGCCTTCATAAAAAAGAGTTGGACAATTTTAAAGATGAAAACGCCCGCTACAACCGGCTGATTGAACTCAACGTGCAGGAAGCCCATAAAGAAAGAGGACTGTTGGTGTATGGATGGGTGTTTGACGTTCATTCGGGTGAACTGATTGATTTGAAAATAGATTTCCCGAAAATCCTTAGTGAAATCATGGAAATCTATCGAATTATTTAAGGGAGAAAATCAAAAAAATTAACTATGAAAATCGCTATCATCGGTTCAGGCAATGTAGGTTCCGCGCTTGGAAAAGGCTGGCTCATGGCGGGACATGAAATCGGATTCGGAGTAAGAAATCCGGATTCGCTAAAAACAAAAAAAACATTGGAGTTAATTCCGGATGCCATTGTAAAAACGGTTGCTGATGCATGCAAAGATGCGGAAGTGATTGTCATCACCACGCCACCCGATGCTGTTTTGGAACTCATTCCGCAGTTGGGTAATCTTTCTAAAAAAATTATCATTGACACCACCAATTCCATTCGCTTGCGACCGGAGCCTCATGTCACAGCTTTTCACGCTATCAAAGCAATTACCAAAGCGGAAGATGTCGTGAAGTGTTTTAATTCCACGGGTTTTGAAAACATGCTGAATCCGGTTTATAACGGCACCGGCATTGACATGTTCGCGGCAGGCAGCAGCGCGAAAGCCAAACAAGTTGCCGAACAATTAGCCAAAGCTATCGGCTTTGAGCAATGCTATGATTTCGGTGGCGATGACAAAGTGGAACTGCTGGAAAAATTCGCACTCTGCTGGATAAATCTTGCCATCATTCAAGGACACGGGAGAGACCTTGCGTTTAAGCTGATTAAACGATAGCTCCACGCATTTCACGGTCTGCTCGAATGAATCAAGTAATTTTGGAAGTTCATTTTTAAATTCCTTGATGAAAAAAAATCTGATTTATCTTTTGTTGCTGGCAGTAGTTGCGGGCGTTTTTGTTTGGATGCAACGCGATAAAAAAACGGCAGACGCCACTTCACCTGACCAGGATTTTGCCGTGAAGGATGTTTCGGGGATTGACCGCATTTTCCTTGCAGACAAAAGCAACACCATTGCCGACCTGCGAAAGGAAGGCAATCATTGGGTAATTAATGGAAAGTACAAGGCGTTTCAGCCCACAGTGAATGTATTGCTGGAAACCATTCAGAAAGTGCAGGTGTATTACCCTATTTCCAATAAGCGTTGGAACGAAGTAGTGAAAGACCTTGCTACGAAATCAACCATAGTGGAGCTTTATAAAAATGGTGAAACCAAACCTTTCAAAGTATATCATGTGGGCGGCAATACGGAAGACAGTCGCGGCACGTACATGATTATGGAAATCAATGGCAAGGTGGCGGAAAAACCATACATCACACATTTGCCCGGGATGCAGGGCATTATCAATGTGCGCTATTTCACGGACGAAGTTTCATGGAGAGATACAGGAGTGTTTGATTACTCAGCCGAACAAATCCGTCAGGTTGCCATCAACTATTTTACGCAGCCCGAACATTCTTTCACCATCACAGCGATAGACGAAGATTCTATTAATGTCTCACGTGGTTTTGAAAATATTGAGGACAACACAAAACCGCTAAACAAAGATTTTCTTTTGCGCTATCTCTCTTCATTCAGTTTTCTCAATGTGGAGGGGTTCGTTAATGAAAGACCGGGAAAGGATTCCGTTTTGGCGAGTCAGCCTTTGCTTGAAATTCAGGTGAAAGATATTGCGGGAAAACAAAAAAACATGGTTGTCTATCTGATGCCTACCGGCAAGCGAACAAAGTATCAGTTTGACAGAGCAGGGGAAGCGATTCCTTATGACATTGACCGCTACTACGCGCTGCTCAATGAGGGAAAAGATTTCGCTATCATTCAGGATTTTGTATTCGGAAAAGTTTTCAGAAAGTATGATGATTTTTTTGCAAAATCAAAACCGCTCTGAGATTATTTTTTCAGTAAGAAATTATTTTTTCAATTACTCCACTCAAAACTCTCAATCATTTTCATCATATCTTCTTTCACGAATTTGATGACGGGCATCAGTGAATCTTCATTCGGAATGGTATGAAAATAGAGCGCTCCCCGGATGAAATGAAGATTGCTGTCGGTAAGAAAAAACTGAATATTCGAAGCGGCATCTCCGCCCACTTCAAACAACATTCCCGCGACTCCCTGCTTGTTTTTGATGAGGCTTTCATCAATGTACTGGGCTTTCATCGTGTGTTTGAAGGTCATTTTGTGTGCATCTTCTACCAACTTTGAAAATTGATTATTCTCGTTGATGTTTTTGTAGCTTAAATGAATGCGCGCGTTCAACGATTCAAAGTCAAGATTCAGCCAGCAGGGGTTTTCGGCAGGCTCATTAAAAAACATCGAATCACTCATGATGTTCGCGTAAACCGGATAGTCGAAACGGAAAGGACAAATCACGGAATTGTATTCCCGGTAATTTTTTGCAGGAAGGTTTATCCTGTAATAACCTTTCGGTTTTGGAACATCAGTTTCATTACAACTGATGAAGGCAAGCGTTAAAAGCAATAACAAGATTCTCATTTTCATTTTATCCGGGAACATTATCCAATACTGAAATCATCACCCTCTTTACGCGGTTTTCACCGATTGAAACCACTTTAAACACAAAATTTTCATGTCTGAATTCTTCATTCTTCACCGGCATTTTTCCTGAAAGTTCTAAAATCAAACCGCCAATCGTGTCGGCATCCGCTTTGAATTCGTCAAACGCGTCTTTATGCAAATCCATTTTATTGCAGATGTCCTGAATGAGCATTTTTCCGTCAAACACAAAATTCTTTGAGTCAATTTTTTCGAAATACGGCTCATCATCGGGCGCGTCATATTCATCACGGATTTCTCCAATCACTTCTTCCAGAATATCTTCCAGTGTAATAATGCCGGAGGTGCCTCCGTATTCATCCACCGCGATAATCAGGTGAACGCCTTTTTTCTGAATTTCTTTCAGCAGTGTATCAATCTTTTTTGTTTCAGGCGTGAACACCGGCTGCCTTAATAATCTTTGCCATTCGAAGTCATCGCTTTCATTCAGATGGTCAAGCAAGTCTTTGACATAAAGAATGCCGACAATGTTATCAAGGTTGTCGCGATACACCGGAATCCGCGAGTATCCGGCATCTTTCACGAAACGCATCATTTCTGTGAATGGAAGTGTTTCTTCCGCTGCCGCAACATCCATGCGCTGCCGCATGATTTGCCGCACGGTGATATTGCCGAAACGCACGATGCCTTTCAGCATCTTCACTTCCTGTTTCGAAGCCTTTAGTCCCGAAGTAAGGTCAATTGCCTGCTCCAATTCTTCGGGATTGAACTCGTAATACCCGGTTTTACTCAAACGCTTTTCAATGACG
>JBGTCY010000114.1:0-5173 GCA_041748615.1 Chitinophagales bacterium | reverse complement strand
ACCTTGCGAATCATCCGCTGGATGTTTTCCTTTTCATTAAAAGTAGGAATGATGACTAATCGGTCGCTCAAAATAAATCAGGGCTTGTTTTAAGGATGAAAGTGAAAACTTATGATAGGCGGTTTTGTTGAATTCATCCGTGGTTTAAAAACTGCACAAAGGTAATGAAAGGAATATTTGTTTGAGGATGAAAATTGGCAATTCTAAGAAAGTTAACAGAGTATCTGAAGGTGCAGCTCAAATAAGCGCGTTTCGCAAGGGAGAACAGATTCCATCCCTCAAAGGGATGGAATCTGTCTGAGACAGCCGTAGCAATCTCCACTTCATTCAATTAAAAGAAATTGCGTCTGCCATAGCTACCCAGTAGGAAGCCGATGCAACCGCCCAGCATTGCTCCGCCAACAATATCCAGCGGGTAATGCACACCCACATACACCTGCGAATAGGAAACGGCAAAAGCCCAAAGGATTCCGGCAACTAAGACCCATTTTGTCTTTTGAAG
Source organism: Chitinophagales bacterium (assembly GCA_041748615.1). Lineage (GTDB taxonomy): Bacteria > Bacteroidota > Bacteroidia > Chitinophagales > CAIOSU01 > JBGTCY01. The sequence continues at coordinate 4,671 of JBGTCY010000114.1, read as the reverse complement.
AAAAAAGACACCGAGGAACATCGCCACACCAAAATGATTGGTGGCATGAGAAGATGTGAAACTGTAGCCTTTGCCGCAATTGACCAACAGGTTGATTTGGTCGCGGAAAAACGGCTCGTTACAGGGACGCAGCCGTTCGAAAAACGGCTTTACATAGCTGCTGCTGATTTGGTCGCAGAGGATGATGGTGATGCCGAGATACACTAAGGGCAGCCATCCTTTTACGCCATAATTCACCAGCATGAAAGCCACGATAAAAATATAAAGAGGCGTCCAGAGATATTTATCGCGCAGCCACGGCAGCAGCGCGTCTAAAAACGGATGACCCCAGGCGACATTCACCAAGTGAAACAAGACCCTGTCTAATTCAATTAATTGTTCGAGCATGTTTATTTTTCTGCAATGAAAATCAGGCGGTCTGAATCTTTTGAAAAGTTTTGTAAGTCATAAGAACCGAATTGCGCTTTTATCGAAAATCCCGCGGATAAAAAAAGTTGCTGCAATTCATCAGGAGTAAAAGCTCTGACCTGCTCCGCAAAATCAAAGGTTTTTCCTCCATCTTCAATGTGGATTTTTTTTACAATAAACCCATCCTCCTCCTCGCGGGTAATTGTAAACTCCGCTGCATTGATTTTTTTCGATTCATGCCTGACCATTGTTTGAATTACTTTTTCTGCATGAAAAAAATCAAGCACAAAAACGCCTCCCGGCTTCAATCCCTTATAGACATTTTTCAGCACCCGTTCATTATCATGCACCGATTCAAAATACCCAAAACTGGTGAACAAGTTTAATGTGTAATTGTAATAATTGATGCGGAATTCATTCCGCATGTCATGTACAAAAAAACTGAGGTTCCGGTATTCATGCTGACGCGCTTTTTCAATCAATTCGTCCGATAAATCAATGCCCGTCACTTCATAACCTTTGGAGGCGAGATATTGCGAATGTCTGCCGCTTCCGCAAGCCAAATCAAGAAAGGATGATTGCGAAGCAGGTTGTAAAAAATTCAGTAGAGCGTCAATAAATTCCTGCGCCTCCTTCCTGTCACGCTTGTAATAAAGCATTTCATAGTAAGGTGAATGAAACCATGTTTCAAACCAGTTTTTTTGCATGTTGATTTAAGTTGTTTATTAACGACAATACAAATCATGTCAGAATAGATTTAAGTGGAGGAAACTTGCACAGTTGTCATTCCGGTTTGATGCCGGAATCCCCTCCTGATTACAAACACATGGGGATGCAGGAACAAGTCCGGCAAATGCAATGCGTCCTGTATCCAATAGATTTTTGTCAATCCTTCCATTCATTCAATTCATTTACTTTTGCCGCACAAAAATAGATGAAACTTTGACGCTCATTAAATCCATTTCAGGAATCAGGGGAACCATTGGAGGAAAGCCAGGAGAGGCTTTTACTCCATTGGATATTGTAAAATTTACTGCCGCCTTTGCAACATGGCTTAAAACGAAATCGAAAAGTAAAAAAATTGTCATCGGCAGGGATGGCAGGGTATCCGGGGTGATGGTGAAAAATTTAGTGACAGGCACATTACAGGCAACAGGTTTTGATGTGATTGACCTTGATTTTTCGACCACTCCCACTGTTGAACTTGCAGTGCCCGAAGAAAAAGCGGCAGGCGGAATTATTCTCACCGCCAGTCACAATCCGAAAGAGTGGAACGCGCTGAAGCTGCTCAATCATAAAGGTGAATTTATTTCAGGGAATGACGGTGAGGATGTATTGCAAATCGCGGCAAGTGAGGAGTTTGATTTCGTGCCGGTTAATCAACTCGGAAAAATTGAACAAAAAGATTTTTATATCACCAGGCACATTGAAAAAATTATTGCATTACCTTTAGTGGATCCTGAAGCAATCCGCAACCGGAATTTCAAAATCGTGGTGGATGCCGTAAATTCCACAGGAGGCATTGCTGTTCCACAGTTATTGAAGGCGTTGGGCGTGACAGATGTTATCGAATTATATTGCCAGCCCACCGGGCAGTTTCCCCATAATCCTGAGCCGTTGCCCGACCATCTGCATGAAATCATCAAGGTGGTGAAAAAAGAAAAAGCTGACTTGGGCATTGTCGTTGACCCGGATGTGGACCGTCTGGCGTTTGTGATGGATGATGGAAATGTTTTTGGGGAAGAATATACGCTGGTAGCGGTGGCGGATTATGTGTTGCAAAAAAAGAAAGGAAACACGGTCAGCAATCTCTCCTCCACGAGAGCGCTGCGCGATATTACTGAAAAGCACAAGGGTAAATATTATGGCGCTGCCGTTGGCGAGGTGAATGTAGTGGAAAAAATGAAAGAAGTGAAAGCGGTGATTGGAGGCGAGGGCAACGGGGGAGTGATTTATCCGGAACTGCATTACGGGAGAGACGCGCTGGCGGGCATCGCGCTGTTTCTCTCACATCTTGCTCAATCGGGAAAATCCATTTCCATGCTGCGCTCTTCATATCCTGACTATTATATTTCGAAAAATAAGATTGAATTGTCGCCTCAAATCAGGGTGGATGATATCTTGAATAAAATGGAACTCAAATATCAAAAACAGCCTCACACCACGATTGACGGGTTGAAGATTGATTTTGATGAAAACTGGGTGCATTTGCGCAAATCCAACACGGAACCTATCATTCGTATTTATGCGGAAAGCCGTAATTTAAATACCGCTGAAAAAATGGCGAACCAAATTATCAGCGACATCCGTGAGATGATAAAAAATTAATGAAGCAGTGATGAAGGTGTATTTAGACAACGCGGCAACCACACCACTTGCACAGGAAGTTCTGGAAGTGATGCTGCCTTTTTTCAATGAAAAATTTGGCAATCCCTCCTCCATCCATCAGTATGGGAGGGAAGCGAAAGCCGCCATCGAAAAAGCGCGAAAAAACATCGCGCAGATGTTGAATGCAGCTCCTGCGGAAATCTGTTTCACTTCGGGCGGCACCGAATCAGCTAACATGATTTTGCAGGGCGCAGTGTACAACCTTGGCGTAAAACGGATCATCACTTCGCCAATTGAACATCATTGCGTGTTGCATTCCGCGCAATCATTATCAGAAAAAGTGAGAATAGAGTATGTTGAGTTGGATGAAAAAGGCAATATGCGGTATGAGCATCTTGAAAAGTTGCTTGCGGATGATACGCACAAAACGCTCGTATGTCTGATGCACGCCAACAATGAAATCGGCAATATCACTGATATTGAAAGAGTAGGAGCGCTGTGCAGCAAATTCAATGCTTACTTTTTTTCTGATACCGTTCAAACGGTTGCGCATTACCCGCTCGACCTGCAAAAAATAAAAGTGGATTTTATCACGGGTTCAGCACATAAGTTTCATGGACCTAAAGGAACGGGGTTCGTTTATATGCGCAGCGGGATTTTATTGAAACCCATCCTACAGGGTGGCTCACAGGAGCGCAACCTCCGTGCAGGCACGGAAAACATCACCGGCATCATCGGAATGGAAAAAGCAATGAGCTTATGTTATTCCAATTTGAATGAAGACATGGATTATATCCAGGGGTTGAAATCTTATTTACTTCAAAGTATAAAAACAATCATGCCGGATGTTGCCGTGAATGGAAATGATAAAACGGAAAGTCTCTATACGGTCTTGAATCTTACATTCCCCCCTAAAGAACATGCTGAGTTTTTAATATACAATCTTGATATGAACGGGATTGCCGCTTCAACAGGCAGCGCTTGTTCTTCCGGTTCCGATGCCGGTTCTCACGTCTTGAAGGCTTTAAAGATTCCCGCAGACATAGGTTCGGTTCGTTTCTCTTTTTCGCGCTACAACACCATCGCGGAGTTGGAGTTGGTGACGGAAAAAATCAAAGAAATGTTTTCAGTAAAAGTTGAATAACGATTTTCATTTCAAAAGAAAATTTAAAATGCACATCCTTTCATTGCTGTTAGCTGAACTGGATGGTAATATACCGAGTGTAGTCGAATTTCCGAAGGAATGAGATGTACACTCGGTTAATACCGAATGTTTTACCTTTTTATTATTCGAAAACCTGAGTTGTTTCGGTATAGAAAGTACACTTTTTTTTCTTCTTTCATTTAATCAGTTTCTGACTTGATTTCAACAATATCATCCCCAAAATATATTTTGCAACATCATTTATTTTGATGTAAATTTCACCCAAAAATATATTTATGCGTATCCTCAAATTCACGATTCTCCTCCTTTTCATCTCGTTTAATATTTCCGCGCAGATTGACTTGAAAAAACTTGAACTTAAACCCAAGCCCGGATTAAAGTTGAGAGTTGACAAAGAAGGAGGTTCAAACGGCAGCGCGGTTGCCTGGGCGCCAAAGTTTAATAAATACTACGCTTTAATTGCAGGGAATGAATCGTTTCCTTTGGAATCATTTGATGAAACCGGAAAATATCTGGAAACAATCTCCGCGGGAGGCGACCTTCGCGGGTTATGGTTTAACCCGATCTACGAGATGCTGGAAAGCAATAGTTATGATTTTCATGATATCATTTCTTTTGAAACAACTCCGGATGGACTTTTGATAGATGGCAGTGCGCTCGAAGAATTATTTGAACTTCCAATTACTGAACCGCAGGCTGTACTCTGCCTCAATACAAATGAACATTTATATGCCTGGTACGATAATGAAGAAAATAAATTGTATTTTATT
>JBGTCY010000113.1:0-4892 GCA_041748615.1 Chitinophagales bacterium | reverse complement strand
CTGATAGAACTATTGGGAGTGTTATTTTGACCAACATTATTCATCATAAATTCAGATTTCAAATGTTGCACTTCTTTTCATTCTGTTTCATCACTTTTACGCTATTCATTTTTCATCCATCATTTTCACAACATACTTTCTCCATCTGCGCTGTGGATTCCGCAACTGGTGAAGTAGGCAGCGCTGGGGCATCCTGCATCAACAACTCCAATATCATCAGCGATATGCACCCCGGATTTGGCGTAATGCACACGCAGGCGGCATATATTACATTCAACCAGGTTTATGCCAGAACCCTGATGGAAGCGGAGTTGCCGCCCGCGCAAATCATTGATTCCATGCTGGCGAATGATTTTTTCGGAGACCCTTCCGTGCGTCAATACGGTATAGCTGTCATCATCAACGGGCAGACTGAAACAAAAGCATTCACAGGAGCGAATTGTATGGATTACAAAAATCATATCGAAGGTGCTTATTACACGATTCATGGAAATATTCTTTCCGGACAGGGAATTCTGGATTCGATGGAGGCGCGTTTCCTGCGTGCAACGGGAAGTCTTGCCTGCCGGTTGATGGAGGCAATGCAGGGAGCAAACGTAGTGGGGGCAGATACACGATGCTTCGCAAGCGGCAATTCTTCATTGTCGGCTTTTTTGAGAGTGGCAAAACCGGGTGACGCACCGAACAATCCTTTCATCAACCTCATCATTCCAAGCGGTCCTGTTGGCTTTGAACCGATTGATTCATTACAGCAATTATTTGATGTCATTGAATACTGCGGTGAAGATACCACCGGAACCGGATTGAACTCTATCAATAAAAATGATGTATCCGTTTTTTATAACGGACAAATGCTCATTCTGAATGGCGCATTTTCAAATATCTTTTCATTCGAAGTTTATGACAGCGGGGCAAAAAGAATTTTGGTTGAAAATATTAGCGGAGGCGCACAGCAATACATGATTCCATTGAACCAACTTCCGGCCGGAATGTATTTTTGGAAAGCGCTCGAAAAAGAAAAGAGCCTGAAATCCGGAAAATTTTTAGTGCCGAAAAATTGAGGTTTTTCAATTCGCTAAAATTTGTACATTTAACGCATGGGAATGAGCATGATTAGTTTGCTGGGAATGCTGACATTGCTTGGATGCGCATGGCTGCTTTCTTTTCATAAAAACAAAGTCAACTTCAGGCAGCTTTCATGGGGCTTGGGCTTACAGTTTTTGTTTGCCGTCATTGTCCTGAAAAGCGATGGTTGGAGTTTCGCGGGCATGAGCGTTTTGGCTGCTCTGCTCATCAATTTTTTATTCAGAGAACTTTCCATCAAAAATATTCAACAGCCACAGGCGCGACTGGCAGTGATTACCGGCATCTCAGCGCTTGCGGGTGCAGCTATTTTTTATTTGAGTAAATATTTAGGCGCACAGTTTTTACTCATTTGTATCATTGCATTATTCGTCACGGTGCTCGCGAACAGCAAAATGCAATGGAACAAAAAGCTACAGCCATTCTTTTCAGCGGGATTATTGATTTCTGGCGTTGCATATCTCGTTCTGAATAATTGGTACGGACAGTTTATTTTCAAAGCCTTCAGTGCGAAAGTGGCGAAATTCCTGAGCATGTCTGACTATGGGGCTTCTTTTCTTTTCGGCAATCTTGCTAATCCCGCGTATTACTTTCCCGAAACATCCTATTGGCCCGGTTTCGGTTTTCAATTCGCATTCAAGATACTGCCGACCATCATTTTTTTTGGGGCTTTTATGAGTGTGCTTTATCACCTCGGAGTGATGCAGAAAGTGATTGAAGGAGTTAGCCGTTTCATGCGCTGGTCGCTGGGCACCAGTGGCGCGGAAACCATGTCTTGCAGCGCCAATATTTTCGTAGGACAAACTGAAGCGCCCCTGTTAATCAAACCCTTTTTGGATGGCATGACCAAATCCGAACTGCTCACCATCATGGTGGGCGGCTTCGCGACTATTGCGGGAGGTGTTCTCGCAGGATATATCGCGATGGGCATTCCTGCGAGCCACTTGATTGCCGCCAGCGTGATGGGCGCACCGGCTGCATTAGTCATCGGCAAACTGATTTATCCGGAATTAGAAGCATCACAAACACTTGGCGATGTAAAGATGCCTTCCATTGATACGGGAGGCAATATGATTGAAGCCGCCACCAACGGAATTTTAGACGGGCTGAAATTAGCGGTGAACGTGGGCGCGATGCTCATTGGCTTCATCGCCCTGATTGCGCTTGCGGACCTTATTCTCAACGCGCTGGATGCATTCATTGACGGCAGATTGCTGGGCGGTGTTTATGAAGAATATGCCACCGTGGGTTTGTCGCCCGCCAAAGGTGAATACTACGGCTATTTCCCCGGCAGCATCAGGACGTTTTTCGGCAATTTATTCAAACCGCTGGCATTTTTAATGGGTGTTCCCTGGGAAGACGCTGCACACATCGGCAACCTGCTCGGAATTAAAATCTCATTGAATGAATTTGTCGCTTACGGCACACTTGGCGCTTACATCAACGATGGCGCGTTGAGCGAGCGCTCCATCATCATCGCCACTTATGCGCTGTGCGGTTTCGCCAACTTCTCGTCTGTTGGAATTCAGATTGGTGGCATCAGCGCCCTCGCTCCGGGAAAAAAAAGTGCACTTGCCAAAGTCGGCTTGAAAGCCATGTTCGGTGGCGCCATCGCCTCCTGCCTGAACGCCACGATTGCGGGAATTTTGTTGTAAATCCTATTGTACGAATACTTAGTTAAGCCAAACATTCTAACGCGCCTCAAGTGAAGATAATCGTGCTTGGGAGATTCCTTATCAAGAATCCGGTAAATCGGTATTTTGCTGTCGTCAATCTTATCTAATAAACAAAGACAGCTCCTTCCGACAATTAAACCCTTGCATTTACCGAGTTTACTCAATTAAAGAAACCATCACTACAATCTCATTCCTCCGCTTGAACAATTGAAAAGGCGGGTTGTATCCAAAGTATTGAAATTCACCGGAAAATGGAATTTGTTGTTTTTCCAACAGGCTTTTAAGTTCATTTATCTTTCTGGAAATTTTCTTGTCTGAAGCAAAACCTCCAAACCTTAAAGCGGCAAGTGTAACTTCCGGTTTTTCATAGAGAGTTATTTCCGGATTAGATGGTTTCGGTAATGATTCCAAGGAATATTCAGCAGGCATCATAAATTCCATTTCCATGCGCTCCCCCATTTTCACCGCAACCGGAGCGGTCATCGCAATTTTTGAAGCGCTTTCATTCCCTCCGAAGATATATCCCGCGAGCGTTTTGAACCCACTATTCGCCTCAGACCGATAGGTGTTCCCCTGCAAGGTAGTCTGAGCAAAAATTGCTTTCGGATATTGTCGAATTTCAAATGATTGGTAGTCCCTGATGACGGTATAAGAATACTGTTCAATATTTTTCACATAATAATAATTCAATGACTGACTAATAATTAAAACCGCAATTATGGTTGTAAGTATGATAAAAATGAATTTTTGTTTCATTAAACATCAAACAACAGGTAATTCATAAAGTTCAATCAAATTCATAATAACAAAGTGTGTCTCTGTTGAGAATTAAAATTCGGTAAACAGAAAAATCATTTCCTGTTTACCGGAGACACAAACTTTTATAAAAAAAAAGAAGGCTGCCCGTTCAGAGCAGCCTTCTTTTTTTTTATGAGTCGGTAATCTTCTTACCTCGACTTATACAACTTGATGTGTTCAACCTTGTCACCGGTATCCAACTGGAGGAAGTACATGCCTTCGGCAAGAATTCCGTCAAATTGGAGGGTTACCTGGTTGTTGCCTGTTACATACTCGATGGATTCGGTTTTCACAACCTGACCAAGGATATCAAGCACGCGAACAAAAGCCTGACCTTCGCCACCCGCTTCGAATTCAACTTTCAACATCTCATTAAACGGTATCGGATAAACCTGAATGTTTCCGATTTCAGATGACATGTTGTGGATGCCGGTATTCAGGTCGCTGTCAGACATCTTCGGTGCAACACCGCAGGGTCCGCCAACAATCAACTCGGCAAACAACGCGCTTCCGCTGCCGGACTGACCGTCATGGTAGTTGTTTGTCTTAGTGTCTCCAAAGAACAGGTAGGGGGTTGTACCACCCTTGAACTCTACTTTCAGGATATGAATTTCAAAGGCTCCAGCACCATTGCTGAAAGGCAGTTCGATGTAGGAAATATCCGTGAATGTTCTGCCCGGGAATGCTGAATATGGGAAACAGATTTCTATCCAATCGGTCGGACAATCCTCAATTCCAGCCGGCAGATAATCACCTATCACGACAAATGTTGTGGTGCTTCCCTGAGGTCTGAACTGTAACCTTGACCAATCAGCCGTACCCAGCGGGTCTCTCACGGTAATACAGATTTCATTGTTTCCGCCTGCTGATGCATTGACTTTCGTCCATAATCCGCTTGCAGTTGAACCGATCCGGAGTTTTCTCCAACTCTGCTGGAAGTTTACTACACGCAAATAATTCGGGTCGTTGACAATCGGAGTATGCGTGCATACACCGCCCGAAATAATATCTATCGTGCAGGGGTTGCCATCATTGCAAATGAACGGAACGCAAGGTCCTCCGCAGTCCGGAATCGGAGTATAGACACACTCGCCATCCACACAGGCATCAGTGGTACATGGGTCGCTATCATCGCAAACGATTGGGGTGTAAACACATTCTCCATCAACACATGCATCAGTCGTGCAAAGGTCACCATCATTACAAACGATTGGGGTGTAAACACACTCGCCATCAACACAAGCGTCAGTCGTGCAGAGGTCACCATCATCGCAAACGATGGGTTCATAGATGCAGCTTCCTTCTACGCAAATACCAATCGTGCAAAGGTCGCCA
>JBGTCY010000112.1:0-12079 GCA_041748615.1 Chitinophagales bacterium | reverse complement strand
TTTTAAAGTCGGTTCCTCTTTTCCTGGGTTTCCTTTTCAGATTTCGCTCGCCTTTGTTGCTCCTGGATATCTCCATTTCATCGCACTCTACCACCGCACCTAATTTTTCAGGTTCATGGGAGACTAACACGCTTAATATTTCAGATATCAGCTACCTCCTGGCAGTCGTTTGAATTCCTTAAAACACAGATGATCTGACCGCATTTAAAGTTGAATGAATTGAGCGATATTAACATTCCCTATACCTTAGAACTGACCGGGACATTTGTATTTGCAATCAGCGGAGCGCTCACTGCCGCGGAGAAAAAATTTGATGTGTTCGGTGCTGCTATCATTGCCTTTGTCACAGCCGTTGGAGGCGGCACCATACGGGATTTGCTCATTAACAGCCACCCTGTCGGATGGATGAACGACTTAAACCATTTATACCTGATCGGATCAGGTGTAGTGGTAAGTTTTTTCTTTAAAGATTTATTGCAACGCGTCCGTAAAACCTTATTCCTGTTTGACGCGATAGGAATAGGGCTTTTTACCATTCTTGGATTACAGAAAACATTAGACCACGGTTTGGATCCCTTAATTGCTATCATGATGGGAACCGTTTCTGCGGTGTTTGGCGGTGTGGTTCGTGATGTCTTGTGCAATGAAATTCCGCTCATCTTCAGGAAAGAGATTTACGCAACCGCGTGCATGGCTGGCGCAATCTTATATTTTATTTTGTCAGAAATTACCGGGATACAGGCAGCCACTTTTATTTCCATAGCTTTCATTATTGTCATACGCATTTTAGCCGTTAAACGAAACTGGTCACTGCCGGTTTTTCCAAATTAAATCCTATTACTGCGTCTGAAAATGAATTGCGATGTTATTGAAATTTTAAAAAATGCAGGAGTATTTCTCAGAAGTAATTACATACGCCTATGGCATGGTAGGCGTGCTTAGCTTAATAGCTTACCTCCCCACGATCTTTATTACTATAAAGAGCCAAGCGCTAATCCTATTATCTGTGGACGGCTACCACATTTATTGCTGTGTTCTACAGTTTTTTTGTGCTTAATGATTTTCTTTTTCGTCTCGTTTCTTCCCTTAATTTCATAGCGTGCATAATGACGCTTGCGCTTATTTTCAGTCTTGGCCGGAAAAAATAAAACCCTGCGATCATACCACGGGCCTAAGATCGTAACCAAAGGAGGAACTGTTTAAGCGCTTTTGATACAGCACCTCAAAAAAAGGGGGTAATGTCTCATTTTGATTGCGCGATGACGTTTTCAATTTGAGGTAAATATAAAATGCCTCGGGAATCCCTAGATGAAAATCATGCGCTTCTGGCGAGTGTGCATTCATCAGGCATCCCCGAAATGAATTCGGGGCAGGCTTGCCTGCTTGAATTTTGAATATGATGCCGGATTGCGTCTAAATCATATTTTTCAATTTCACCTTCATGGCATTTTTCTCTTTTTCCATATTTAGGTTGCCGTAAAGTTGAATGAGGATTTCAATAATTTCCCTGTCGTTGCGATTCATCTTGTGGAGCATCTCAAAATAGGTAACAGCTTTGTTCATAAATTTTACCACCGTCCCCAAATCGCCTCCTTCATTAAAGATTCTGCTTGATTGGTTGGTAAAATATGAACCCAGCGCGAACAATACATCTTTGTTATCCGGATAAAGTCTCACCGCTTTTTCATAAAGCTGAATGGACTTTTCTTCATTGTGTTTTTCCAGAAATTTTGCAAAATGCAACATGATTTTTTCATCATTCGGATTTTTAGATAACAGCTTTTCAAACTGCCTGTTCACTTCATTTGTCTTTTCAGGATAAGTTCCAAGAATACTGATTTCCAACACTTCAAAACGCTTGTCGCCCGGAGTGATGCTCAATCCACGTTTTACATAAATGCCCGCTTTGTCGCGGTCCGCATTTCTGAAGAAATAATAATCCGCCAGATAGTAGCAGGCATCAGTTGCCATCTTAACATTTTTCTTTACAGGATTCGCGGAATATAATTCCTCTACTTTCTTAAAATCAGGAATGGCTGCTGAGGTGCTGATTTCATAATTCGCGATAGCGCGGGCGAAGTAATAAGACAGGTTATCCGGCTCTTTTTGAATTTTTTGCGAAATCTCTTTGATGCTGTTCAGCATGTAAAGACGTTCCGCATCGGTCTGGGCTTCCACCCTGAAAAATACGGTAACTACGAAAAAAAGTGTTCCGATATAACTCCGCCTGTCCATTAGAATCACACATACGGATTTCAGGGAAACAAGTTGCTATTTTCACCCGTGTTTGGTCAGTTTTTTTAATTAAAACAAGTTACTTCACGCGATGTTCCTTTATTTTGCGAACATGTCTGATTCGTTAATCCAGGATTTCTGGAAATGGGGCGACCCTGCCAAAAGTTTTCACTTAGATGAATATCCACGGCTTAAAGTCTTTTTGGAAGAAAGGTTTCAAGCTAAACTAAAGGATGATTTCAAAGCGCCTGATTTGCTTTCCACCCTTCCGGAATCAAAATTTCAGGTTTCTGATTTTGAAAAAAATTTTCCCGACTTAAAGTCAAACCGGTTTTCAAACAGCAAAGCCGACAGGCTGAAATTTGGTTTCGGGAAAAGCTATCATGACATCGTGCGCATTTTTAAAGGACAACTTCCACCGTTGGGCGATTTTGTACTTTATCCTGAATCAGAACAGGAGATTTTGTACATTTTAAAACAAGCAAGCGCTCACCAAATCCGAATCATTCCATTCAGCGGAGGCAGTAATGTAACGGGCGCTTTTGAACTTGCGTCCATTCCGCAAACAACTTGCTATCTGAATTTGCAGCGCATGAAAAAATTGGTGGAAATAGACGCGGTTTCCTGTACCGCCACGTTTGAAACCGGTATTTTCGGACCGGAGTTGGAAAAGATATTAAATCAAAAAGGTTTTACGCTCGGACATTTTCCGCAATCTTTCGAATACTCAACTTTAGGCGGCTGGCTGGCAACCCGTTCCGGGGGGCAAGAGTCCGGTCAGTATGGAAAAATCGAAGATATAGTGCTGGGAATCCATGCCGCCACTCCTGTGGGTTTATTCACGCACCATGACTTTCCGCATCACGCTTCCGGCATTGATACGTTCCGCTTGTTCATCGGCTCCGAGGGAACACTGGGGGTGATTACACAAGCGAAAGTCCGCATTCACCCGTTGCCGAAATCCTATCAATGGATTGTCAGCATATTCAAAACTTATGAGGACGGAATCGCGGCTGTACGCGCGCTTATCCAGAGCGGCATTCATCCGGGAATTGTACGGCTGTCTGACCCCTTGGAAACAAGTCTTTTTTCCAAAATGCGCAATGAGCAGCCTACAGGTTTCAAAAAACTGATTACTGATTTTGTAAAAAAACGGATAGCCGCGAAAGGCTACGGGCAACCTGCCATTCTCATGCTGCGATTTGCTTACCGGCAGGATGCTGATGTACATCATTTAAAAACCGCGCGCCAGATTTTAAAAAAACAACATGCCTACCTGCTGCCCGCCTCAACAGCCGGCAACTGGGCTGAACACCGCTTCTCGCTTCCTTACCTGCGGGATACGTTGATAGAACATCGCGTGTTGATTGACACTTTCGAAACCGTGACCTATTGGAAAGATGTCGCTTCATTATATCAAAAAGTAAAAGCGTCTCTCAACGGCTCAGGATTTTATGAAAAGGGCGGCTTGCTGTTTTGCCACATCTCGCATGTGTATGAAACGGGCGCCTGCCAGTATTTCACCATGATTGCCCCGCAGGAAAAAGGCAATGAACCGGCTCAATGGCAGACGTTAAAAACCTTAGTGACGGATGCATTAGTGGAACATGGCGCAGCCATCAGCCACCATCATGGTATTGGCAAAGACCATCGCAAATGGTATCTGCAACAAACTACAGAAAGTGAAAAAAGACTGTTGTCCGCTGTGAAAAAACACCTCGACCCCAATGGCATCATGAATCCGGAAAAATTGTTTGATGGTGCATGAAAAGTTGTAATTTTTAAGCTGTATGTCCAGAATTGAAAAACAAGCCTACTATCTGAGTATCGTGGTAGCGGTAGTTTTATTTTTCATCGGATTTGGGATGCTGTTTTTAAATTCTGAAATCGGAGGACAGGTGTTTTCCATAGCAAGAGGTAAACCTTATTCAACAGTAGTCGAAGAAGCATCTCTTCCCTGGTGGGGAGTTATTTTCTTAGGTTTGGCAGTCTTGGGCATCGGGATGCTATTCAAATTTTCGGGTAAAAAATAAAAACCTCCTTCTTGAAAAGAAAAACGGACATCTCCGCTATTGAAAATGAAATTTTCGACCTGATTATAATTGGCGGTGGCATCACGGGCGCGGGAATTCTGATGGAAGCCGCCCGAACAGGCTACCGTTGTCTCCTGCTTGAAAAAGGTGATTTTGCCAGCGGCACCAGCAGCAAATCCGCCAAGCTCATTCATGGCGGCATCCGCTATTTGAAATACGGCAAAATCGGCATGATTAAAGAAAGTCTTGACGAACGGAACTACCTGCTGAAAACTTACCCGCATTTGGTGAAGCCCCTCCCCTTCCTGTTCCCGGTCTATGATTCCACATTTAAGTATCGCGTGGGGATGGCGATTTATCATTTTCTGAGCAATGACGAAACCCTGCCCGACTACCGCTACTTTGAAAAAGCAGATATCATCCGGTTGTTCCCCGACATCAATCACGATGGCTTGCAGGGCGGATTTATTTACTATGACGCGGTCACCAATGACGCGCGCCTGTGCAACGAAGTGCTGGATGACGCGCAGCGAACCGGCAACGCTTACGCGTTGAATTATTGCGAAGTAACAGGCATGAGCGCTGATAAACCCGTCAGCGTAATTCACTGCTTTGACCATCTTGAACATCAAAACAGGCGCTTCAACGCCCGCTACATTTTGAACGCGAGCGGAGTCTGGATGGATGAAGTATTAAAACTGCTGACCTCGCACTCTGAACGCTATGCAGCGCCCAGCAAAGGCGTTCACATTGTTCTGCCCAAGGCGCGTTTCCCGTTTGACAACGCGGTGATTATTCCCTCTCATGATGGCGACAGCCGCCTGTTGTACTCCGTTCCGTGGGAAAACAACAGTGTCATCATCGGCACCACAGATACCGATTATCATGGCGACCTTGACCATCCGGTTCCACAGAGCGAAGATGTTGAATACATTTTAAAATCCATCCGGAAGTTCTCCCCTGTCCTTCAAATCACTCGGGACGATATCCTGCATGTCTATTCAGGATTACGTCCGCTCTACAGCGACTGTGCCGCCAGCTACGACCGCTCCCGCGACTACAAAATCTGGTGGCAGGGTGATAACCTCCTTAACATCATGGGCGGCAAACTCACAAGCTTTCATTCGATGGCGGAATCCATGCTCGAAGAACTCTCAAAAAAAATTCTTCCCCCGGAAAATATTCCTGCATCAGCTCAAAGCCTGATACCGCAAGACGATGCCGCTGACCTCCCGGAAAAATTCACCGACCACATCCGTGAAAAATATTTAGAAAAAGCAATTGAAATATTTTCCATCGCCCGCGAACACCCGGAAAATACCACGCGCCTGCATCCCGATTTTGACGCAACAGTTGCCGAAGCAATCTACTTTATCAGAATCCTATCCTGCTACCATTTAGATGATTTACTCACCCGCAGATTCTCTCTCAGTTTCGTATTGCAAGGCTGCCATGAAAGAAATGCCGTTGTCGAAAAAGCCGCCAGGATATTACAGCAAGAAAACGGCTGGACAGCGGAAGAATCTCAAGATGAAATCAGTCAATATAAAAACCGGTATTTCAGCTAAGGCGCATTTTCCGATCTGAGGTATAGAGGGGTAGCATATTAATTCCAAGACTGCATTAGTTTGAACTATGACATGTTTGATAGTGAATTAGAGATAAAATACTACTGGTATAATGGAAAGTAAAGATGCCGCTTAAATCTGTTTCTATAGATTGGTTTAACTCAGTAAAAGGAAATATTAGTGCTACCAGAATAGGAATCAAAAGATAAGATTGTAAAATTATTCAATATTGTGTCGGTGAATGGAGAAAAGACACTGTTAAAGATGTAGATGAAAAGATTAGATTAATGCAGCGATAAATGTATTTACTCCATCACATTCCCACCCGCATTAAAAAATTAAAAAAAAGCATGAAGCAACAAGTCTTAGAATTAATTTAACGGAAAAAATATACCAACTTGTCTGAAGAGTGAACTGTAACAATCCGATTCACCCCGCAAAAATATTTATTGGTCGTTCAGTATTTTTGCAAACAATATTCTCTATACTTTCAGCTACAATTTTTAATGTCTTCGCTCACAAACCTCCTCCAACACCTCATCTCTCTGCCTTCTTTCAGCCGCGAAGAAAATCAAACGGCAGATGCCATTGCCGCATTTCTCGAAGCACGCGATATTCCGGTGGAGCGGAAAGGCAACAATGTCTGGGCAAGAAATTTTTATTTCAGTGACAAAAAACCTACCCTGCTGCTCAACTCGCATCACGACACGGTGAAGCCCAACAAAGGCTACACTCGTGACCCTTTTGAGCCAACTATTGAAAATGGGAAATTGTATGGCTTAGGCAGCAATGATGCCGGTGGCGCACTCGTGTGTTTGTCAGGCGCTTTTCTGCATTTTCATAAAAATGAAAACCTGCCATTTAATATTATTTATGCCGCCACTGCCGAAGAAGAAATTTCAGGAACAGGTGGCATCGAAAGTATTTTAAATGACTTGGGCAAGATTGATTTTGCTATTGTGGGCGAACCCACGCTGATGAAGATGGCAGTAGCAGAACGTGGACTGATGGTGCTCGATGCCGTAGCCAAAGGCAAAGCCGGACATGCTGCCCGCAACGAGGGCATCAACGCCATTTATCTCGCGCTTAAAGACATCGCGTGGCTGCAATCGTTCCGGTTTGAAAAAACTTCCGAATGGCTGGGTGCAGTAAACATGAATGTAACCGTCATACAGGCGGGGCAGGCGCACAATCAAATTCCGGAAGAATGTCGCTTCACGGTGGACATTCGTTTGAATGAACACTATACACACGATGAAGTGTTGAGCATTATTCAACAAAATACTGTAAGCGAAATTACCATGCGCTCTTCTAGAATAAAACCTTCGTTTATCAATATGCAGCATCCGATGGTAAAGGCTGCCCAAGATTTAAATATCGAATTGTATGGCTCGCCCACCACTTCCGATCAGGCGTTGCTCACCTGCCCTTCGGTGAAAATCGGTCCGGGTGATTCGGCTCGCTCGCACAGTGCAGATGAGTTTATTTTTATTGAAGAAATAGAAAAGGGGTTGGAGGGATATTGCGGGTTGATAACTGCCTGCATAAAATATTTTTAAACGAAAAAATCAAACCATGAAAATCTGGCAGAAAAAAGAATTTACGCATGATGATACTTCGCTCATGACCGAGCGGTTCACCGTAGGCAACGACCGCGAATGGGATATGCGCCTGGCAAAGTTTGATGTGCAAGGTTCTCTCGCTCATGCCGCCATGTTGCATGAAATTGGTATTCTTTCCCAAGAAGAACATCAGGCATTAGATACAGGCTTGAAAACCATTTTAACGGAAATTGAAAATGGTGAATTCAAAATTGAAGCGCATGTGGAAGATGTTCATTCGCAGGTCGAAAAGTTACTGACCGAGCGCATTGGTGAGGCAGGGAAAAAACTGCATACCGGTCGCTCGCGCAACGACCAGGTGCTGTTGGATATTAAACTCTATTTGAAACACGAACTGCGCGAAATTTCCGCTTTGGTTTTTCAGTTGTTCGAACGTTGGCAGCAACTCAGCGAAGAACATAAAAATGTATTGCTTCCCGGATATACACATTTCCAGTTAGCCATGCCTTCTTCGTTTGGTTTATGGTTGGGCGCTTATGCCGAAAGTCTGGTGGACGATATGGAACTGCTGGCTGCCGCTTTCAAAATTGTAGATAAAAATCCTTTAGGTTCGGGCGCGGGTTTTGGCTCTGCTTTTCCGCTCAACCGCAAACTGACAACCGAGTTGTTGGGTTTTCGGGAAATGAATTATAATTCCGTCTATGCACAAATGACACGCGGCAAAACCGAAAGAGCCGTGCTGAATGCTTTTGCTGCAATTGCTTCCACCTTGTCGCGCTTTGCTTACGATGTGTGTTTGTATATGAATCAACAATTTGCGTATCTCTCATTTCCCGATTCGCTCACCACGGGCTCGAGCATTATGCCGCACAAAAAAAATCCCGATGTGTTTGAACTGCTGCGTGCCAAGTGCAATCGTTTGCAAGCCGCTCCGAATGAGATGGCTTTACTTTCCAATAATTTGCCTTCAGGCTATCACCGCGATATGCAACTCACCAAAGATATTTTGTTTCCGGCAGTGGATACTATGAAAGACTGTCTGAGCATGATGATATTTTCCATGAAAGAAATCCGTGTGCGCAAAAATATTCTCGATGATAAAAAGTTCGATGAACTGTTCAGCGTGGAAGCCATCAATAAATTGGTGATGGCGGGCATGTCGTTCCGGGATGCCTACAAACAAGTCGGACTGGATATTCAGCAAGGAAAATTTCAGCCTGCCAAAAAAATCCAACACACCCACGAAGGAAGCATTGGAAATTTGTGCAATGCTGAAATCAGAAGGATGATGGAGGAGGTGATGAAAGGAATAAAATAGATGTTATTGCAATTGCAGTTAACACTTTTTGAGGGGCTTAGTCATTCCCCACGCCCACGCTCGCATCTTGCGAGTGATAATTTATCAGGGATCTTGCCTGTTTGAAATTAAAATCTAAGAATACCAGAGGCAAAGAAAATATTACGGTTGAATAGACTCAGGTATAGTTGAGTGGCAAGCCCGTCTTCACTTTTCAATTACCGGGCAATCCGGTAAGCGCTGATTCCCAACCCAGTCTGAATTTTCCTGCAGGATCTGAAGTAAGATTAAATGTATTGTTTAACAGCATCGTATTTCTTGCCTGTTGGTTGTATTGCGGCCAGAAATTATCATCAGCGTCCGGTTTTCCGGTGCGGGCAAAACTGAGCCATGCCGATTGTATTTTCTCGGAAAGATGCCGCACCTTCTTGTTATTCGAAGCTTTCAATACCAGTTTTCCCGGTGACGAATGAAACGAATTGAAAACAAATGGCAACTCCATGCCATGACAGGCGTCCAGGTTAATAAGGCGAATAAGAAATGAAGTCCAGTCAAAACGATAACAATAGGTAGAAGCAAACACCGACTGGAAGGCGGCAATCTCATTTGCAGGAAGTTCAAAAATGACATCGGTAATCATGGAAAGAATGGAAGCAGGTGAAGGATATTTCGGATAAAGCGATGTGAGCTGATCAAGGTTATCAGCTCTTCCAATTTTATGCATGAATTGAGAGACAGTAGCTTCTGTGGGCTGCAATAATTGAGGATTTTTTGATTTTGCAAACAAGTTCACCTCATCCTTATTGGTGCCAATCAGCAAGGGGATATTGCGGGCTGATCCATTTGCAATAGCTTCTGCGGCTGGAAGCGGAAGAAATTCAGTTCCGTAAACAGGCGCAAAAGTTAAGATGCCCCCATTATTTTTCAACACGATTTCAAATAATTTATCTCCGGTCTTCACCAATGAATCAGCAGGAATGCTATTGAGCCGGGTAATGTTTTCGGTAGTGATGTTTAAGAGCTTCAAAAATTTACCGGTCAGTATCTCCGCTTCCTTTTTGCTTAACTCAGCAAATCCGGCTGCGCTCTGGACAATGGCTTTTTGAAACATGCCTTCTGACACCGGTGAAGCCATTTGCGACAGAACGGAGTTGCCCCCTGCCGACTCTCCGAAGATGGTGATATTGCCGGGGTCGCCTCCAAACGCCTCAATATTTTCCCTTACCCATTGCAGCGCTGCAGCCTGATCGTACAAGCCAGGATTATTTTCAAACTGTATAGAATCATTATTAAAATGGTCGAGATACATGAATCCAAGAGGACCTATCCGGTAATTGAAGGTCACCACGATTACATCGCCTTTCGCGCATAGTTTACTGGCGTTATACATTTCATCCGAGCCAGCGCCAAGCGCAAAGCCACCTCCATGTATCCAGAACATCACCGGCTTTTTTACCGTTTTCTCTGGCGATGCCCACACATTCAGAAACAAACAATCTTCATCCATCTTGCCCTCACTGCTCAGCCTGTTATTCGGCTGGTAGGCAATATTTCCATATTCTGTAGCATTGCGCACGCCTTCCCATTTAGATAATTGTTGCGGACGTTTAAATCTCAATTCATTCACGGGCGGCTGCGCATAGCGCACGCCCTTCCATACATACACCCCGTTTTCAATAGTTCCCCGCAACATTCCCTGGCGAGTGGCAACTGTTAATGCAGCAGTGTCAGGAGTATTCGCAACAGCAATGGAAGCAGAAAACAGGAAGAGTAAAAAGTATTTCATAACTCGGAAAGAAAAAAGAAGCCGTAAAGTTAACAGCAATACGGTTGTCGGCAGCAGAATATAACAAGGAAGTGGCAGGATTATTTGTGACTTGTAGCCGGGTCAAAGGCGAATCATAAATTTTTACTATTGTAAATCGCCATTGATTTATAGTTAAGGGCAGTTCTAAAAATTGCTTTTTTCATTGCCCTACCCCATCCCTCTCCGAAGGACTTATCTATGCACACATGTGATATTGAAATAATAATACTCCGTTCTTTTCCGAAGCAAGCCTCATCATGCTCTTCTCCAAAGCAAAAGGTGTCCGAACTGTTTTTTCTTTCCAATCAGAAAAAAATACTGCTTCCTTTTAATTGGGTATTTAGCTTGGACTCCCCTCTCTTTTGGGGTGAGGCTGAGACTGATGCGAGGCGAAATTCTTGTCTGCCGGATGTTCCATAAAGATGTTTGCATAGATAAGCTCCGAAGGAGAGGGAGCAAGTGGTAGAATTTTGAGAACTGCTCTTAATTGATAGTCAAAAGCGACTGACTCCCTAAACAAATCATCTGCTACACATGGATTAGCAGTTGCTATTAATGCTGCTTCAACTGCTATGCTCATTTATCCGGTTGCTCTGTATTTAAAATCAAGCGCTAACGATTCACCGGCATCTGCTAAATACTCATCTTCAGTTGAAAGTTGCACCCTATCAACCGACAGCTAAAAATCAGCAACGGCTATCGTAAGGATAGCAATGGCAATCGTATGGATAGCAGCGGCTATGATGGATGAATCATCCGAAATGCTCCGGGTAGCAAATGCAACCGTTTAATCTTTATGTCGTATAAATATAAAAAACACTAAAACCTGTTACGATGGCAAGGCTAAAACTTGGATTGCGCAATCTTAGCATCTCTGAAATCATTATGAAAGGGAATCTTATTCTCTATTCCATGCAGGGTAACACGTACCTGCCGCCTAACCCTACTCCATCGCTCGAATCTATCGCTACTTGTCTCGCTGAACTGAAAGCTGCTGCCGGTAATGCTGCTGATGGCGCAAGAGTGCAAATCCTTGAGCGTGACATCAAGAAAGAGCAATTATTAATACTGCTCAGAAGATTGGGCGGATGGATTTCAATCCAGACAACCAATTACGCAGCCATTGAATCAACAGGGTTCGACTACGTCAAAACGAAGAGCGGAGAAATAAAAATGCAAAAACCCACCAGCATCAGGAAAATTTTTGATTCCAATACCAATATCCTGAAAATCATCTGGACGCCCGTGCCCGGTGCAAAACAATATCTTGTGGAAATGAATCAAAACGGCATTGGGGATGAGGCGCAATGGACCCTTGCAGCATATACTTCACAGGCAAAATATAGCCCGAAGCCGGGGGAAATTAAACCGCTTACCCGCTATTATTATCGCGTAAGGGCATTGGGAACAACGGGAATCGGTCCCGCAAGCGGGATAGTGAGCGGGGCGATTTTTTAGCGCTGAACGAATAATATCCTGACGATGTGATTAGCTGATGAGAATTAGTTGATTAACAATAAAATCTGCATATATGTTAGTTCCAACAATGTCATTGCATCAAATCAGGAAAGCGTTAA
>JBGTCY010000111.1:0-4773 GCA_041748615.1 Chitinophagales bacterium | reverse complement strand
AGTTGAGGATATAATCCTTACAAAAATATAAATCGTTGTTTTTTTTACCTCACCACCGCCACCCTTCCCGACTGCCACATGCGGTGTTCGCTGATGATTCGGTAGCCGTACAATCCTTCCGGCAGATGGCTGATGTTGATGCTCCGGTTATTCTCACCCGCAGGCAGGTAAGTTGACAACACGGTTTTTCCTGCGGTGTTGAAGATTTCAAAAACTGCGCCCTTCGCGGATAGTGGCAGGCTGCCGGTGAGCATGAGTTGCGTTGACGCAGGATTGGGATAAAGATGAAAAGCCGCTTGTTCCGTTATCTCCACGCTGTTGAATACATCCGGAATATTTACTACAACCGTTTTGGTTTCTACCGCGTTACCCGCCCGGGCGGTGAGCGTGACGGTGTAAGCCCCGGGTGAGGTATAGGTATGGGTATATTGCGGCAAATCTGATGTAGCGCCATCGCCAAAATCCCAATGAGTGGAGCAGTATTGGAAGCCGTTGTTGGTGAAGCGGTAGGTGATAGCGCTCAAGCCTTCATAGAACAACTCAGCGCTGGCAACATCACCATCGGTGTAGCCGCAACTGTCGGTGGTGATGAAGATGATGTCGTTGGATTGGGGACCCTGATAAATTACAAAGCCGGTCATGGCAAATCCACCATAAGAATTTAACGTAGCATCCCAAATCCATTTAGCATCGTAAAATGCGGCATTAAAATCATATGTTCGCTCCCAAAGCAAATCTCCAGAATCATTTATCTTGACTAACCATGCGTCAAGGCCTCCATTATCTCCAACGCGGCTGCCAGAAATAAAATAGTCACCATCAGTGGCAGTGTGAATGGTATGAAAAATTTGATAAGAAGTGGGAATGCCATAATATTTCTCCCATATTAAATAACCATTTATGTCTGTTTTTAAAGCATACGCAACAGTCAATGCTTCAGAAGGATTAGGAATATATTTGAAACCTACCATTATAATTGAGGTATCAGCGGTCACAACTGAATTATTTGAAAATCCAGCCCTGTCATTATCTGGAGTTCCATAATATTTTGTCCAAATCTCATTAAAAGATGAGTCCAATTTCATTATAAAAAGATTTCTGTTTGCGTTGTTCGGAAAAGGAGCTGCAGTCATTTCACCGGTAAGCATATATCCGCTATCAGGGAGTAATAACAGATGGTAAGCAAAATCATAGCCGGGACCTCCGTATTCTTTTTTCCAAAGCAAATTGCCTGATGTATCCATTTTTGCCAAAACTATCTGACTGCTATCTTGAGAACTATCATGATAGTGATACCCTAACAATAAAATTGTCTTGTCAAGCGAATCTATAAATATGTATCTGATTTCTTCGGCATAGCCTAAATCAAATTCATAAATTACTAACGGATTCAGTCTGTTATCCGCTTTGATAATATAGGTGTCATAATCAATCGTGCCTGGTACATTGTAACGTCCTAATATCCAAATAAAATTTTCAAATTCTACAGCATCGAAAAATGAATCTAAACCGGTTGTGCTTCTGTTGTAAAGCAGCGAATCAATTGTAAAGCCCTGTTCATCTACATGAAATAACAAAGATGAAATAACCAAGTTATTATTTAAATAATACATGCTGTTGCCGCTGAGTAAATAGGTGTCTTTAGATGTCTTTTGAATAGAAAATGCCCCTTCGGCTGAATTGACACTTATCCCAATGCCTTTTTTTACATAGGACTGAGCATTGATTTCTTGCAAAAGAAACATGCAAATTATACTGAACCAGACGAATCTCATAAATGCGATAAATTAATGTCAGGCTGAAGTATTCACTCCAGCCTGACATGTGTTATTAATTTAATTTAAAATAATTAATTTGCCGGTTTGCAGCGGTATGCCATTTTCAAATACGGAATACAGGTAAATGCCTTTCTGAAATGGAGCGTTATTAATCTCCAATATCTTATTTTCTGAGGGAAGGTTGATTTTAACTACTTCTTTACCGGCTAAATCCGTAAGCACGACTTCAAGTATATCATTTTCGTCTTTATGCGCATATTCAATTCGGAAAAAGCCTTCAGAGGGGTTGGGATAGATTTTGAATTGTTCTTCTACCAATGAAGTTTTAAAAATTTCCGCTTCATCTGTTACCGGTAATGGCTCATAGTAAAAGGTATCTCCTCCAAACAATCTGATAAAACCCCTTGCCCTTACACCTGTTTCAGAAGTCAGCACGGCAAATTCCTCAAGCGATGCCCGCTGCTCGTCTGTCAACCCCGTTACATCATTTTCCGCAATATAAATGTCAATGATTAACCTAATCAATTCTGCATACTGACGGGCGTCTTCCTCATAGTAATCGGAATATTCCGCGTGTTGTTGAATGCTGCCGCTGACTTTTTGCAGGTAATCCGCCAAAGCCACCTGTGCCAAAGCAAAATCTCTTTTCCTGAGATAAATTTCACACAATGCTTTGGCATCTTCCGCTAAGAGCGATTTGCCAAGCCAGTCAATCGCTCCCCGCTCGTCTCCTACCGACAGCAGTTTTGTAACTACCTCATTGCTCGCCCACTGCATAGCGCCCCGGTAGTAAAGGAATTCATTGATATTGGCAGAAGCATTTACAGAATTTATGTAATCTTCTGCGGCATCGAAATAATTTTCCGGTTCATCCAATAAGCTCACGCTGTTTCCGCTTCCAGTTTTCCAATAACTGGGCGGGTAGGCAAAGGGTGCATCGCAAGAACTTGGGCCTTTTGAATAACCTGGGGTCGGGCTTAAACAAGGTTTTAAATAAGTATTTTTCCAGCCGGAGGTGCTGCAATTAGGCTTTGGTTGTTCCTGACCGGTACTGCCTAATATCGAATGCGAGGCATAATAAAACGGCACGATGGTTCCGTTAACACGAATATCCACATCATGTGTGGAACTGACACAAAGCGTTGACCATTCATTACCGGCTTGAGTTGTGTTGGTTTGACACTCTGGAATTGCACCAATTAACAATCCCTGATTTCTCAAAAACGCACCCGTGCCGCCTTGCGTGAGCCATCCATAGCGTTTGAGTGTAGCGGACGGGTCAGGCTGAAATCCGATAAAATGATTGCAGCTTACTACGAGTTCGGTGTTATCTTTCTGCGACTGAAAGCCGTAATCTATATTCTGATAAGAATTTCGATATGCGATGGAGCCTCCGCTGCCGGTATTGTCAAACACAGTGCCGTATGTAGGACAATGCGAAATAGAAACTCTCGGATTGCCATTGAAATTACAGTCCTGCACTTTTGCTTTTGCTGCTACAGCCATGACGCCATAGTTACTCAGACTATTCGGCCAGACAATAGGCGTATTGCCGGGAATATTATTGAATGTACAGTTTTTGACAGTGTTAACTACGGTATTTCCGGTAATATAGATGCTTTTCTCCATACTGTTAAAAGTGCAATCATCAATCAATACTCCTCTGTAAGAGTTGTCAATCACAATTCCATGCACCAAGGTGCCGCTATTGGTACTATTAGTGAAAGTGCAACCTGTCATAGAAAATACATCTGAATAAAGTAAATCTATGTTAATCACCGGACTCTGTAAAGGAGAGCCAATGCTTGTAATAAAAGAACAGTTTATCAGATGACTCGGAGAAACATAATAAGGGGAAACAATATTGAATTGATGGATTGCTCTTTGGTTATTCAGAAAGGTGGCATTCTCAGCATATACACCGGCTGAATACCAAATGTAGGGAGGCGCTGGAAGATAGGCTTCTAAATGAACGCCAATTTGGGCGCGCTCAATTGTGGAATTTCTGATGTCCACAGACGTAAATGAATTAATATAATTCCTGGCATAAATACCTTTCCACAAGCCACTTCTTGGTCTTAATACCGCCCCATTATAAACGCCCAAAAATCCCCCCGGCTCTACTACAATCCCGCAGTTATTATTCCAAAATACAATTTGAATGTTACCTGTAATGTAAAGGCTGGCTCCGTTTTGAATTCTGATTTCATTGTGAATATTCTGAGAGGTATTCCATGTAACAGTTCCTGTAATAGTAGTCACCGTGCATTGAGCGGATGCCCGGAAGTCATTCAGCGTGAAAAATAAAATCAACAGCAACGCTGCTGTCTTACGAATAAAAGTTGAAAAATACACATTAGAGGGGGGGGGTAATATAATACCCCGCATGTCGGTTGTTTTCATGGCTTTTGGGTTTTTGAGAGTGAATAAAATATTTTAAAAAAAATATAATTTCAGTTAATCGCTTAACATCTCCTCGCCATTCTACTAAATCAAATGTAAGTATTTATTTTGAAAAAATATTGATGATTTTGAATTGTTAATAAAAAAATTACACTGTTGACCGGCAAAAATTGGTTAAATCCCGTCTGATTTGGGGATAAATATTTTCTACCCAAAGGGTCGCTCTTACATGGCTTTTTTGAGTTTGGTCAGGGCTTTTGCTCAAAACAAGATTTTTATTCAGAAAACAGATGATTACAAACGATTTTCCTTGCATAAAAAAAGACCTGGAGAAAACCCGGTCTTTTTTTTAGACAACTCCAAAGAGTCTAACATCTAAAATCTAATATCTGACAGTAGAGCGTATTAATTCGAGGTGTTTTTATAAAAAAACATTTCTAAGATGGCAACCGGAATTATTTTCTGAAATTCCTGCTTCGAATCAGCAGTTGAATATTTTGTTTTAAGACATCCGAAATTTCAATTTGTTCATTAGAAAAATCATGTACTTTTTTTACAGGCACAAATGAGCGCATGATTTCATGAAGATTAC
>JBGTCY010000110.1:0-5742 GCA_041748615.1 Chitinophagales bacterium | reverse complement strand
CGATCTGTTGACTGCAAAGCGTGGTGGGAGTTGCCGTAAAATTTGCAACAGGTGGTCGCGTGATGCAGATATAATTTGAGAAAGTTCGGGAGTTTCTGCAACCTCGCGAGTTAGTAACCTGCAAGGTGATGTTGAAACAATTTTGCTGCGGTATAAGGTTGAAAGTATGACACGGGTTTTGTTGCTGTGACACCGCACCGTCTCCAAAACTCCAGAACCAATCGGTAATCGTTTCATTTGGTGAAAACGACTGGTCGGTAAAACAAACCGTGAACGGATTGCATCCGACAGTCGCATCTGCTGAAATCTGCACAGTGGGAGGCTCAAAAACAGTTATTTGACGGGTAGTTGATGAATAATTAATGCCGTCATGAGATACTGTAAGTGTAATCGTATAAACTCCGGGGGTGAAGTAACCAAATACCGGATTTCTCAGAGTTGAAGTATTATTATTTTGATTACCGAATTCCCAAAAGTGTGAGTTATAAGAATCTCCGTTATCAGTACTTCTGTAAGGAATAATCGCTCCGGGAGGTGGTCCATATCTTGAAGTGTCCAGAAACTGAATAATCATGTTGGGAATACATCCTTCAGTTAAAGGCTGATTTGTTGTTAATGTATTGGTGGAAAAGCCGGGATTCAACTGAGCTTTTACACTCAACGCCCCAAATAAAATAATTATTAAAAATAATATATTTTGTCTGTTAAACATTAACCAACGGGATTATTACCGGAAACACTATTAAAAATACCAATTTTATTCTGATTAATTTCAGAATACTACCAACATTTAATGAGTAAAATTATCTAACCCTTCGTTAATTTAACTTAATGATAAAAACCTAAGACAATGAGGATGAAGTCAAAAAATTAATTTTTCGTTGAATTGTTATTAGAATTAAATCTTTTATTTCAGCCGCTTCATATTCTGAACCGTGAAAAAATCATCACTCATCGGCTCATCAAACTTGATAAACGCATATTCAATTACAGTTTTATGATTGGGTTTGTCAGCCGGTGTCATCTCCATCCTTGCCGGTAAGATTCTGCCATCCATGTCTTTAAAATCATACCCTACTAAGGTATTCACCAATTCGCCATCCTCGTCATAAAACTCCACTTTCATCTGTAAATAATCTTTTTTGCTAATCCACGAATAAACTTTACCCCATACAACGGCTGCATCAGGTTTAGGTTCAAGAATGATTTTATAACACTCTCTGCCTTCGATGACGGTGTCTTTTCCCAATTGATGGATATAATCATTCACCACTGATGATTCTTTCACTAAATCATCATTCGTGAAATCGGAACCCATCCACGATTGCAGCATCATGGAGGGCGGTAGTTTGATGACGCGGTCAATGGAGGGTTGCCAGTTCCACAATTCACGATTGCGCTTGAGATTAACTACTCCCTTGTCTCTCGCGGGCGCGGTGACAAGTATTATTGCAAGTTCGTCACCTTTCGACCATGTTTTCATTGTCATCTCGCGTGTCCATGACGGGCGTACGATGGTCATTTTAATTTCCGCTCTGCTGGTTAATCCTCTTGACTTTTCATCGGATTTTCGGATGATTTCAGTGGCGGTAAGGTTTTGTGCATGAACAATACCCGGAAGCAATAACAGAAGACTGAATATAATTTTCATGACATTTTTTTTTAAGAATCAGAATTTAAGCAAGTATAGAGTCATATTTACCTTTTACACAAATGTAAACCATTAAACGAATGAGTTGTTTTTCTAAAATTGTGTTCTTTTGCTGATTGCAAATTTTCCCTCTTTGTATCGCTTCTATCAAAAAAGTATCATCGTTCAACTGTTGACAATAACATTTTTTGTCGTTGTAACAGTTCATTTTGGACATGCACAAACCGACAATTTTTTGAAAAGGCTAAAAACAAAAAACGGACTGGTTGTTCCGCTACCATTGATTACCTATAGCCCGGAAACAAGATGGGGTTTTGGATTTTCCGGTCAATATCTGTTTCGGGTAAAAGGAGATTCTTTGAATAATATTTCCACCGTTGGCGCATCCGCATTATATACGCTTGAAAAACAATTCATCTTCAATCCCAATTGGGATTTTTTTATTCAACAAAACAGTTACCGGCTGCATGGCGCTTTCGTTTATCAAAAATTTCCGGAATACTTTTATGGTGTCGGCAACCAGACCTCCAAAGATGAAAGGGAGAAATTCACGGCTAAATATGTGATGCTCCGCAACAGGTTTACAAGGCAAATCACAACTTCAGGATTTCATCTCGGACTACAATACAGGCTTGAATATGCCTTTGATTTTCAGACAGACACCACAGGAAATCTAAATTCAGGTTTGATCAAAGGAAGTGAAGGCTATTTAGCATCCGGGGCGGGGCTTTCGGCATTATATGATACACGCGATAACAACATGTTTCCCTTTAAAGGATATTACCTGATTTTCTCTAATCACTTTTATACCAGGTGGTTAGGCAGTGATTCAGAATTCGCTCAATTCAAAGTGGATGCAAGAGGATATTTTAACCCGTTTACCAGCAATGTCATTGCCGTGCAGGCGCTGACAAGTTTTCATGCCGGTGAACCTCCTTTCAAGATGCTTTCACTTTTGGGAGGTCCCGAAACCATGCGTGGCTATTATGCCGGCAGATATCGCGACCGTCATTTGATGGCAGGACAAGTGGAGTGGCGGTTCCCGATTTGGTGGCGTTTTATCGGAACGGGGTTTTACGGAACAGGGTTCGTCACTAATGATTACAAAGACCTGAAATGGAACAGGCTTCAACATTCCTTTGGAGGCGGTTTGCGCTTTACGGTGGATGCCGCCCAGCGGATTAATCTGAGGTTTGATGCCGCGTTCGGAACGGATGGCTCCAGGGGATTTTACTTCATGATAGGGGAGGCTTTTTAGTCAATTTTCAATAAGAATCCAAGTCGCCATATTGTTATATTTTGAAAAGTATTTTTCAATCAAATTAGTATCTTCCGGTTTTGATTTAGCAGTTGATTTTGGATTGAAATAAAATGCAATCATTCTCATGTATATTTTTTAATGTCGTCTAAAATCAAAACAATAATCTATTATAAATCAATCAATTAAGTGGATTATAGTAAAGTATAAAATGAATAACTAACTGATTATAATAAAATAATAACATTATATATTATATAATATTTTTTTTTACAGAAATATTCACATCTTTATTTATTGAATTATTCATGCAGATTGGAAATTTTCCATTCTATTTTTTGCCCGAAGGTAAAACACCTCAATCGTCCCGATGAAAAATCGGGACTACGAATCAAAGAAAGGCATAAACGAAAGAAAAAAGCGCCAACCAATTCCACATAGAATTAAGGTAAAGCCCTTGTTTATCTTTGCCGCATGAATAAAAGAAAACACCCCACAGAAGTTCCTTTGATGGTGTATGCGGATGAGTCGGGAAATATTCTGGAAGCTCCGGGATTTGAGGCGGTGGGCAGAAGCGGCAGGGACGCGGTGAAATTAGAGCCCGATGATTTTATTGAATTGCCGGAAGGGAGCGAGTTTTTCTTTCTCCCCGGCAGGTTGCCTTATGGGTTCAATCAAAAATCAAAGCAAATCGAACTGTTTACAGGAGGCAGGGCGGTTGCGGTTTTTGTGTCGCCTGCTCATACGCAAACCTACCTTGCCGCTTATGAAAAGCAGCAGGATGCGCCAGTTTTACCCTTATATGCCTACACCGCGGTGGGTTTGTCGCGCGGTAAATTTTACACGACCGCGGTCAGGATAGACTCCGATAGAAGACAGGATTTTGAACAATTTCACTTTCCGAATGTCAAAAAAAAGGTTGCGGCTTTCCGAAGAAAATACCCGGACAACCGGTTAGTAGAACACCTTGCCGCCAACTGCGCGTTGACTTATCATTGCCGGGCAGCGCAGAATTATTTTCTGAATCGATGGGAATGCCCGATACCGGCTTCTCCCGCCTGCAATGCGGATTGTCTGGGCTGTATTTCATTGCAACCGGAGGAAAACCCGATTACTTCAGCCCATTTCCGATTGAAATTTCAGCCAAGTCCTGAAGAAATTGCTGAAATAGCGGTTGACCATCTTGAAAGTGTTCCTCACCCTGTTGTCAGTTTCGGGCAGGGATGCGAGGGTGAGCCACTATTGGTTTGGGAAGGATTGCGCGATGCGATTCTTGAAATCAGGAGGCGCACTCATAAAGGAGTCATTAACATCAATACCAACGGAAGCCGCCCCGAAGCGGTGGAGGCTTTGTGCAAAGCCGGCTTGCAAAGTATTCGCGTGAGCATGAACAGCGCTCAAAAAAATTGGTACACTCATTATTATAAGCCGAGAAATTATGGTTTTGAGGATGTGAGCGATTCCCTTAAAATCGTGAGAAAATATAACGGATGGGCTTCCATCAATTATTTCACCTTTCCGGGATTAACTGACAGTCCTGAAGAATATGAAGCGCTCCGAGAGCTGATTCGGGAAACCGGACTTAACATGATTCAATGGCGGAATTTCAATATTGACCCTGATTGGTATCTGTTGAAAGCCAAAATCGGAGAGACAGGAGAACCGTTAGGCGTGATTCGTTTGATGCAGGAACTGAAAAAAGAGTTTCCTTATTTGGCCTACGGCTATTTCAATCCAGACCAACAGGTGCAAAAAAAATATTTTGGCAAAGCGATAAAAACGGTTTTGTGAGAGCCGAAAAAAATCATTTAAAACAACATCTTTAAAATTCTTAACTTTACGCTCTTTAGAAAAAATGGTGGCCGTAGTTCAGTCGGTTAGAACGTCAGATTGTGGCTCTGAAGGTCGTGGGTTCGAATCCCATCGGTCACCCCAAATTTTCTCTTTCAGAATTCTTTTCGCATCCATCCCTCTATACTTTCCTTTCTCTTTTTTCTTAATTTCGATTGATTTTCAACTATTTATGTCCAGATGCCCAACTTACTGAAAAAACAGGCTAATCATATCAATCTAAGTATTGAGGGCATGACCTGCAACAACTGCGCTTTGGGAATTTCGAAGTATTTGGAAAAGCAAGGTGTTGAAAATATTTCAGTGGATTTTGCGCTGGGGGAAGCCCGATTTACGATTGACAAAATAGAAAATACTGAAAAAATCGCCAAAGGCATTGAGCAGTTGGGTTACAAAGTTGTTGACGATAAAAAGGAAGCGAATCCTCTGAACAGGAAATGGGAATTTGATTTGGTGAAGAAATTTTATGTGTGCGCCTTCCTGACGATTCCCCTGCTGCTTCACATGTTTATTCCTGATGGATTTTTGTCGAATCCATACTTTCAACTTAGTTTGTGCATTCCGGTTTTCGCGATTGGTTTATGGCATTTTGGGAAAAGCGCTTTAGGTTCTCTGCTGGCGGGCGTCACTAATATGGATGTTTTGATTGTGCTGGGTTCTTCAGCGGCATTTTTTTACAGCCTTTACGGAACCATCAATTCATTAGGCCATGATTTTATGTTTTATGAAACAGCAGCGACTATCATCACAGTTGTGCTGCTGGGCAATCTGCTTGAACAAAAGAGCGTGCGGCAAACTACTTCATCCATTCGCGAATTGAGCCAACTGCATGTGCAAAAAGCCAAACTTATCAGCGGCACAAACGGAACCGAAAAAATCATAGAAACTGATGCATCCCTGATTCAGCAGGGACAGTTTACATTGGTGAACACCGGTGACCGCGTACCGGCAGATGGTGAAATCACCTGGGGTGACTGCTCGG
>JBGTCY010000109.1:0-20825 GCA_041748615.1 Chitinophagales bacterium | reverse complement strand
CATAGACTTCCCCTTCATAAAAATGCTGGTCATACTGAATGTATTGGAGACCGACTAACCCTTTCCAGTTTTTTTTGAATTTCAATTCGACATCACCAATCACTTCCCTGAATTTAAGTTCATTGCTCAAATCGCGCACTTCAGAGTAATTCAAATTAATTGTGAGTTTGCGTGCAATCGGACTGTAGTTGATATCCGCGCTGTATGCCAACTCTTCCAATTCCTGCACGACCGCGTTATAGCGGGCGGGCAGCCGTAAAAAATTCTGCCTTGTTATCGCTGGAATGAAATCAATGAATCCTTGTAACAGGGTTTCATTCGGGCTGGTGCGGAAAGGGAAATTTTCGGTGCGCTTGAATTGTATCGCCCCACCGAATTTCGATTTTGAATAATTCAAGGTGCTGTAAAAAACTGTTCCGGGGCGGTTGACGAGCGTCCCTTCATAGTCTAAAATCGCCTCGGTAGTTTTTGCTGCCACTTCCGCAAACCATGAAAAATTTCCGACATTGAGCGTATTGTAACCACTGAATACATACACATTATATTTTGGAACAAAACGATTCACAGGCTGATAGGTTTCGATGGTGCTCACTACAAAATCTAATGAGGCTTGGTCCATTGTCCGGTTAATGATTGCCGCGCCCGGGATAATTCGCACTTTATTTCCAATTGAAAAATTCGACTCGATGTTTAATCCCGTAATAATCGGTTTGAGTAAATCAATCCTGTTTTTTTGAACTCCCGTGAAAGCTTTGATTTTTAATTGTTGTACCGGGTCAATTTCAAGGTGAACACCCAGCAGTGAATTGTCAATCCCTAATGTCCGGTCTTCAAACGCCCTGAATGCAATCCCGCTGCCAAACTGGTCATAAAAATAACCTCCGGTAACACGATACTTTTCACCGCGCTTACGGATATACCAGGTGCCGATTCCTACCGCGCTGTATGGAAAATTCGGTGTGTGCAGGTTCGAATTATTATACACGTCAAAACGAACACCCAAGTCGAACATGAAACGCTCGTTGACATAATCCAAGTTGAGCCAGGCGTCTGTCGAGAGTTTCAGGTTGTCATAGTGAGGCGTATTGGCTGCGCCAATAATTGAGTCGCGGATGTAGAAATTGGTGTTTGACTGGATGCTCCCGAAAAAGCTTCCCTGTCCTGATACAACGTAAGTTGTCAAAATCATAAAATGCAAAAGCAACCATTTTCTCATTTCAAATGCTATCTTTCATTTGCTTTAGTGCTGTTCTAAAAAATTACCTTTTACACCTTCTTCATTATTGAAGGGAGAGATGAGGCAAAGGAAATGATTTTTAGAACTGCCCTATAAATCCGAATTTTTTTTCGGCAGGCTGAAATTAATCGTTCTGTTGATTCAATGGCATTAATATTGTTATGATACTCAAAAATATTTTATGAAAACATTGCTGCTCCTTTTAATTTCTTTTGTTTCCACCGGCATTTTATCCGCACAGGTAAAAGATGCTTTTACCAATAAAAAACTTCCCGATGTTGAAGTGTTGACGCTTGACGGCAAAAGAATCAATATTGCTGATTTCGGGAAAAACGGGAAAATCACAATTATCAACTTTTGGGCGACCTGGTGCGGACCCTGCAAATTGGAGTTGAATAATATCAACGACATTTATGATGAATGGCTGGAAGACTATAACGTGGAGCTGATAGCAGTTTCCATTGATGATTCGCGCAACACCGCAAAAGTGAAGTCATTTGCGCAAGCTCAGGGATGGCAATTCCAGGTGCTGCTGGACCCCAATCAGGACCTCAAGCGCGCGTTTAACTTTCAGATGCCACCTTACACTGTGCTTTCCAATCAGGAAGGCGTGATAGTTTCCACCCATTTAGGGTATAAAAGCGGAGATGAATTTATCCTTGAAGAAAAATTAAAAGGGTTGTCTAAGTAATGTTGTATCCCGAAAGAAATTAAAAAAAACGAACTGTAATCGGGATATACCATCGGGTGCTATTCAGTGCAAATTCGAAAACCTGTTTTCCGGTGGTATAAAATAACATCTCCAATTTGAGCTATCTACAATCAGATATTAGACTTTAGATGTTAAACGCTTGGGGGAAGTAATCCTGGAAATGTTCCTGAGTAAAGATTTATTCTTTGGAAAGTGATTTTGTGAAAATCACATTGGCTGCGGAGTCGAATACGCGTACCATGTAAATGCCTTTCGGCAGCGAACCGATATCAAACTTTTGAACAATGCTGTCTCTGCCGGAAGGTTGAGAAAAGGACAACATGCGTCTGCCGAAGATATTATAAATTTCAATAGTTGAAAACTGATTTGCGGGCAGGTTTCTGATTAAGATGTGGTCACGAGCCGGATTGGGATAAATGCGGATTTTGTCATTTTCAGAAGCGAAATCAGCACTGACCGGTTCTTCGGCAGTAGCTTTATAAACTCCGGTGACAGCGGTATTGGCGCTGTCACCCACCGCCCACACCTTCAAATGCACGGTGCCGTTGCCGGGAATAAAAGCGGGATAAAAATGAACATCAAAACGCGAGTTGCCATTGGCGGGAATATAAAAAGTTTGTGGCGAAGCGCTCACCGATTGAAACCAGCAATTGATTTTATCGCAGATTGCGGTGCCATCCCATCCAGTTGGAACATTTTCGACAACACGTTCCCAAGCTACTTCAATCGAATCTGTAGAATTGTTGTTATAGACAAAACCATAAGCGACAATTTCAATTAAATCAGCAGTACCTATTGCAGTTGTAGTATCACTGCTAAAGGTAAGTGTCTGAGCGTAAATTGTCAGTGACGATATTAAAACTAAAAATGATAATAAAATCCTTTTCATGATTGAATTCTGAATAATCTTACCCAAATATACGAATTGAAAGAACACTTGTCCATTTTTTTTACGAAAAGATTAACAAAAATTAACCGGAATAATTATCTTTGATAAAAGTCAAACAATCTAATCTGTCATGAAAAAATACTATCTGTTCATATGCGCTATCACTTTCTTCTCGCTGCAAATTTCAGCGCAGGGAATTCCTGTTCCAACAACTGTCCAAAAGAAAAATGTAGTGTTGGAAACTTTTACGGGGTTCAAATGCCAGTTTTGTCCTGATGGTCACAAGATAGCATCAACCATTGTTGCGAATAATCCCGGCAAAGTTATTTTGGTGAATATTCATGCCGGACAGTATGCGGTTCCCGGACCGAATGACCCGGATTATCGTGTTCCTGGGAGCTCAAATATCATCGGGCAAACCGGAGTTCAAGGATTGCCGGCTGGTACCGTCAACCGTTTGGTTTTTACAAGTCCTCAGCCTCAAACAAGCGGAAACATTGCCCTCAACAGGGGTAGCTGGACAAACGCTACGAATCAGACGCTGGTTGATAATGCAATCGCAAACCTTGGCGTAGAAGCCGTAATTGATGTTCAAACAGGTTTACTTACCGTTCAGGTGCAGGTTTATTATACTGCAACTTCTTCCACACCCACAGGCAACAGGCTATCGGTGATGATTCTGCAAGACAATATCGCTGGTCCGCAAGTGAACATGAGCCAGAATTCAGCTCAGATTTTACCTGACGGTCAGTATAATCATGATAGGATGTTGCGTCATATTGTAACGAATCCCTGGCAGGGAGAAATCATTAACAACGCGTATGCAGGTCAAACAATTGACCGCACTTTCACGTATGTGATTGGCGAGCAGATGAACGGCATCCCGGTTGTGCTTGGCGACCTTGAAATCGTAGCTTTTGTCGCGGAAGGACCCAAGCAAATCATTACCGGACAATCGGTGAAGCCATCATTTACGAATTTTCCTCACGCGCACAATGTCAAAGCGGTCAGCGTCAATATCGGACAAGAAACAAATTGCGGGTTTACAACCGCACCTTTCGTGAAAATTCAAAATTTAGGAGGGGGGACTCTTTCAAGTCTGCAATTTGATTATTCCGTGAATAACAGCCCGGTGAAAACGTATCAATGGACGGGCAACCTGCAAATCATGTCTGAAACAGAAATTCAACTCAGCCCGATTAATTATTTTCCGGCAGCAAATAATACCCTTGAAGTAACTGCCCGCCTTCCAAATGCGAATCCGGATGGCGATGAAAGTGATAATGAAATCACCTTTTCTTTTCCAAGTTCACCGGAAGTTTCCAATGCCATTATTATGACATTACAGCTTGACTATTGGGGCGCTGAATGTACCTGGAAACTTTTTAATGCAGCAGGAACGGTGTTGTACCAGGGAGGACCTTACACCAATGTTTCCAATCCAGGTTCAAGTACGCCATTGCCCGCAGCCATCACGCAAACTTTCAATTTACCGGATGATGGTTGTTACCGGTTTTCCATCTATGACAGTTACGGAGATGGATTGGTGACAAACGGCTCCGGTTTGAAATTAGAAGACAGCGATGGATTTGTGATAGTGAATAATTATAAAAATTATAACAGCCAGGGCGATATTCATTTCGGATACAATGTGGAGCAGCCTGATTCTTCTGATGTTTTCGGAGACCCGACCGGAATCACTCAAGCGGATTTTCCGGGCACTGTTTCGCTTTTTCCTAATCCGGCTCAGGATAAAATTTTCCTGAATGTCGCGCTAACCTCTGTCATGAATGTCAATGTTGAAGTCACCAACTTGTTAGGTCAGATTGTTTATACTTCGCCACAGCAAAATACAGCCGAAACAGGAACTCTTACGATTGACGCGTCCGCTTTCAGAAATGGAGTTTACTTCATCAATGTCACTGCTGGCGGTAAGCGTTATGTTGAGAAAGTGATGGTGAATAAGTGAGGTATTCTCAATAACGCTTCACATTATTCCTTCCAATTTCAGAACTCCTTACTTCTCACTTATTTAAATGCATTATTCGGTGGTCATTGAGTAGTTATTCATTGTAATACAACCAAATTACATTGAATGACAGCGAAGTGCCAAAAGATAATCGAATTTCTGGTCATATCTAAAATTTGAAAAGGCAATTAATAAGCTGAAATGAAGGAATTTCATATATTATTGTTTTTTATACAAATAGTGAAACTTCAATAAAAAAAATCTTACACAAAGATATTTTCTACGAACTCCTTCCATTTCTGAACTTATCCAACCCCTCTTGCAGGAATTCGATGTAGCGGTTTTTGTCGGGCATGTAACCCTGAGGTTGGATGAGCACCTGTTCGGTGGGCGTCATTAAGACATAATAAGGCTGCGAGTTGGTGTTGAACGTACACGCCTGGTATTCGCTCCATTTGTTGCCGATGGTTTTGATTTTTTTGCCGGTGCAGGGCGACACCTTCTGTTCGGATGCAGGCAACGGTGTGCGGTCATCCACATAAAGCGAAATGAGCACGTAATCTTCTTTGAGGTATTTCAGCACATCAGGTTCAATCCACACATTCTCTTCCATCTTGCGGCAGTTCACGCAGGACCATCCGGTGAAGTCCACCATCACGGGTTTTTTCACCAACCGCGCGTATGCCACTCCTTCATTCAAATCCTTGAAGCAGTTGATGTCATGCGGACATTTGCTACCGGTGTCGAAAATGGAATAAAAACTCGGAGGCGGAAATCCGCTCAGCAGTTTCAGCGGAGCGCCCGTTAATCCCGGAATCAGGTAGATGACAAATGCGAAAAACACGCTGGAAAAAGCGATGCGCGGCAGGGAGAATTTTTTCACTTTACCGTCATGCGGAAATTTGATGACGCCCAGAATGTATAATGCCGTAAGTGTGAAAATGATAATCCAGATGCCGAGGAAAATTTCGCGTTTGAGAAAACCCCAGTGATACGCAAGGTCAACATTCGAGAGAAATTTCAGTGCGAGCGCGAGTTCCAGAAATCCGAGTACCACCTTTACGGAGTTGAGCCAGCCGCCTGATTTGGGCAGGGTGTTGAGCCATCCAGGAAACGCGGCAAACAACGCGAATGGCAGCGCGAGCGCCAGCGAAAATCCGAACATGCCCATCAACGGACCCATGTGATTGCCTTTCATCGCTGCTTCCACCAGCAATGTTCCAATAATGGGACCGGTGCATGAAAACGAAACTAATGAAAGCGTGAACGCCATGAAAAAGATACCGATTAACCCGCCCTGCTCTGATGCGGCATCCATCTTGTTAATGAGCGAACTCGGCAAAGTGATTTCAAAATATCCGAAAAACGAAATCGCGAAAATGACAAACACCACAAAAAAAGTAAGGTTGAAAAAAGCGCTGCTTGCCATCTTGTTC
Source organism: Chitinophagales bacterium (assembly GCA_041748615.1). Taxonomy (GTDB): domain Bacteria; phylum Bacteroidota; class Bacteroidia; order Chitinophagales; family CAIOSU01; genus JBGTCY01. The sequence continues at coordinate 14,582 of JBGTCY010000109.1, read as the reverse complement.
AGCGCGTCAGGTCCGAATGAAACCGTAATGACAAAACCAAGTAACACATAAATAACAATGATGGCGATGCCATAGATAGATGCATTTAAAACGCCTTTCGCGCGCGTCTTGCTGGTTTTGGTAAAAAAACTGACCGTGAGCGGTATCATCGGAAACACGCAGGGGGTGAGCAACGCCAGTAAGCCGCCTAAAAATCCGGCTATAAAAATGGCAAGCATGGTTTTGTCTCTCGCTTCTGAAAAGTCAGAAAATGTAAATGCGCTCACTTTCTCATCATCAAAGGAAAAATCAATGATTTGCGGAGGCAGGCATTTTTCATCATCGCAGGTCATAAACTCTAACGAACCTTTGATGATGGCTTTCGGGTCGTCTGTGGTGAAGCGCTGCGTAAAGACGGCAGTACCTGAAAATTTTTTCACTTCAATGCCGAAAACCGGGTCAATGCCTTCAATTGTTTTTTCTCCGCTCTCTTCTATTGAACCAATGAACTTCACTTTTTCATCTTCCTCAAACATGAAACTCGTGAACACGGGACCAATGACTTCTTCATCCCCATCAGTTTCCTGAGCATAGAGATACCATCCGGCATCAATTTTCGCTTCAAACACCAACTGATAGCTGTTGCCTTCAATATTTTCTTTTTTGAAAGACCATTTCACCGGCTCTAATATTCCACCCGGCTCTGTTCTGGGTGTCACCGGTTGCAAACCCTGCTCAATCGCGTCATCAAACTTGAATGAAAAATCCACCAGCGCGGGTGGCAGACATTTTTCATCATCACACACCATAAACTCCAAACTGCCCGTCAGTTCATTCGCGCCCTTCTGCACTTTCACTTTTTGTGTGAAACGCGCTTTGCCGCCAAACTTTTTCAAATGAATTCCGAAAATTTCGTCCATGCCTTCCACCACTTTGTCACCGCTTTCATCCACTTTGCCGAGGAGTTCAATCTTTTTATTTTTTTCAAACTGGAATGTCGTAGGAACCGGACCATCATCGCTGATAAACTGGGAGTAGATATACCAACCGTAGTCTAACTGAACATCGAAATGCAGGAGGAATTCATCATTTCCTTTACTTTCTTTGGAAAACTGCCATTTGGCAGGTTCAAGAATCTGAGCTGAAAGGGGCAGTGAAAACAGGAAAAAAAGGGAGAGCAGGTAATTTTTTACCTTCATGATTGAATTTTTGATTTTGAACGGCATTCTCATCTTCAAATTGCAAAATGCTTCCGATAGTTTCAATACAAATTTCCGCATTCCGCTCATAACGTGTACGTTGTAAAACCCATCGCCAGACACCTTTTAACATCTTTTAATCCGGCTGAGACGGAATTCAGGCTGAAAGTCAGGCGGGTTGCAGACTTTCAGAAACTAATGCGCGAAATAATTTCAAGCCGTCAGTGTTTCCAAGCGCTTTCTCAGCGGCACGTTCAGGGTGAGGCATCATGCCAAACACATTTCTTCCGGTATTGCAGATTCCCGCTATATTTTCCAGTGAGCCATTCGCATTATTAGTTTCATCCGTCACTCCGGTGTCGCTGCAATAGCGAAAAAGCACTTGGTTATTATCATTCAACTCCTTCAGAGTTTTTTCATCCGCATAAAAACTGCCCTCGGCATGAGCTATGGGAATTTTCAAAGGCTTTTTCAAATCCAATCCTTTTGTTAAACGGGTTTCATTGGTTTGAGGCAGGATATGGACATTTTTGCAACTGAACAAACGCTTCCTGTTTCTGACCAACGCCCCGGGCAATAATCCGGCTTCGCATAAAATCTGGAAGCCGTTGCAGATTCCGAACACCATACCACCATTGCTGGCAAAATCAATCACCGACTGCATGATGGGTGAAAAACGGGCAATCGCGCCCGAACGCAGATAATCGCCATACGAAAATCCTCCGGGCAGCATCACGCAGTCAACTGTGCTTAGTCCGGCTAAGGAAGTGTCTTTGTGCCACAGGATTTTCACTTCTTTTTCCACTACATTTTCGAGGACATGAATTAGGTCCCTGTCGCAATTGGAACCGGGAAAAATAACAACACCGAATTTCATCATCTTTATGTTCTGTAATATTGAAAAAACAACACCAGCACCAGCCAAACCAAGTGTAAAAAATTGGCGATTTTGGGACGCCTGATGTTCATGAATAAATAAGTAATTCCGAGCGACAAAGGTACGCCTAAAAGCACAAAATGACCTAAAGTCAACCGTTGGACAAACAATGCTGAAAGGCAAAGCAGCACAAACATCCATCCCGCAATCACTAAGAATTTTCGCGCCTGCACTGGGCTTTTCAGAAAATTGAAAAGCAGCATTAACAGGGCGGCAATCGTAAGCGCTCCGGTAAATCCGCCAACAACGCCCAATGAAACGGCAGATTCGATAATCGTTCCTGTTTCAATGCTTGCGGAAAGGATATGTTGCTGGATGAAATTCATCAAACCGTCAGTCAGAAAAAAATAAGTGCCGGTGAGAAAATAGACGACCAGAAAACCTGATAAACCAATCAACCATTCACGCCAGTTGAAAGTGCGCATGATGAAAAGAGCTAAAAACATCAATATCACCAATAAAAAAGAAGGCATGTAAAAAAGTGAAGCCAGCGCTGTGAGCAACCCCATGTCAAAAATATCGGAAGCGCAATGGTGATTTTTATAAAAATTTAAAGTTTTGTTCAGCGCGGGGATGATGAAAGTAAGCGACAGCAACTCGGGTGAGAGAAACAGAAATTCCGTGAAGAGACTGGCGATAGTGACGTAAATAATTGCCGGTACGTAACTGATTGAAAAAAACAATCGCGTATTATTCACTATATTACTAAACAACAATGCCTGAATAAATACGATGATGATGGATAAAGCGGAAAGAACGTAATGGTTGTTATTAAATAAAATTTCAGTCAGCCGGAAAAAAAAATGTGAGAGAGGCGCGTGTGTTTCCTCCAATGAAAACAATGCCGGGTGAATGAACAATACTAAGTTCAATACTACAACATACACAAACAGAAAGAGAGCGACCGAAGGATTATTGACATTGAAAAAGCGAATCACAAGCGGGAAAAAGGGGATTTTGAATTACTGCAAAATAACTATTTAATATGCGTATTCTAATCTTTTGGAAAATCTAAAATCACCCCGATTTCTTTTCGAATCTGATTTTCTATGCATGCGCTGTCTCTCAGGCATAATTATGATTGCATGGGAATATTGCAGCCTGTGATTTATTCAGTGTTAAACAGGAATGCAATCACGTATGACAGAAGTTACAGCGAGTATTTTTCCGAATACGATAAATTTTATCACCATGAGATTACAATCTGCCTAAGTCATGATTTTCCTCTATGGATTTACTGAAATATTCAAAGGAAGTGATATAAATTTATTGGTTGACAATTGTCATCTGTCGCCATAATATCAGCATGTCATCGATGAAGGAATCTATCATTTACTCCTTGAAAAAGGATTGATCCCTTGTCCGATGAAAAGTCACGAATTCTTTTTCAGACTTTCCATTTTTTTGATGATTTCTTCAGCTTCAGCTACCAAGTGCGCGTAGCCTTTAATATCTCCGCTGCGTTGGCGGTCACGCGCCTGTTCCATTTTCTTTTGATATTCCTGCTGAAGTTTTTTGACGGGGTCAATTTTGAAAAGTCCGAACATGATGATTTGTTTTTAAGATAAACAGCGCGTGAATCGGAAAGTTTTTCCAATAAAAAAGGGTTCATGTACTGAATCATGAACCCCTTTTAATCTTTTTCTCAGATTTTACCTGACGCTCCTGCTCATGATATGAATCCATGCATCATGAAACTCGGGGTTTTCTTCTCTGAGTTTGATGAGGTCTTTCAAGCCTTCTTTCAAATCTTTCGGTTGCGCGATGAACACATAATACCACTTGCGCTTTTTGTCATACACTACACCGGCATCATACCCGCGCTTCTTGAGGTCTTCCTGGAAGTTGTAAGAGTTCTGTTCAATCCTGAACGAACCTACAACCATGAAATAGTCACCCAATGCCGGACCGCGTTTCACTTCAAGGTCGTCTTCACTCACCACTCTTGTGCGTTGTTCCGTCATCTCATCCGTTTTCGTCTTGGGAACGGTTTTTTCAACCTTGTCTTTTTCCTGCTTCAACTGGTCCATTTCTTTTTTCATCTTATCAATTTCCTTTGTCAAAGCATCCATCTCCGCCTTTTTCTTGGTAGCATCCGGTTCTCCAATCAGTTCACCTGCTTCAATGAGTTGTTTCAGTGATTCGGGGTCAATTTCAAACTCCATGGATTCGAGTGAATCAATTCTGTATTGCAAGTCTTCGATTTGGTAACTCAACTCGTCAATGATGTTCAACAAGCTGTCCTGTTGCTCCTTCATGTCGTTGAAAACACTGTCCTGCTGTGCCTGTCTTTCTTTAATTTGATTGATTTCATTCTCTGCCTCCTTATCTTTTTTCTTGCCGAAAATAATTCCGAGCATCAACTCATGCGTGCCATCCGTATAGCCCCTGATGTCATTGAGCGCAAGGTCATACGCATAACCCAATTTCACGGCATCATGCACTTTGAACCCGGCACCAATCGTAACGCCATAATCATAGCGATACAACCCGCTCACCCAAATCCAGTCTTTGAAACCGATTAATAATCCCGGTTCAATCTGGTAATTGAATGCTTCCGTGAATCTTGTCACCAACATTGGTTCAAGAATGAATTTTTCGTTTGCCAGCTTCAACCTGTTTGACAGAATCGCGGCATAGTGGCGGTCGGGAATAAATAAAGTGGAGGGCGAGGCATTGTTTAAAAACTGCAGGTCGGTCGCATAAATTGAAATTGCGGACAAGCCAACGGAAAGATTCAGGAAGGAGCCTTTAGAAGCATAGTAATGCAATCCGGCAGAACCATCAAAGGAGAGTCCCCTGTTTCCTTGCAACAAGGGGTCAAGCGGGTCTTTAATGTGCGCTTTTTCCCTGTCGAAACTGTAATCCTGCAAACCGGCAGACAACCCGATGGAGAGGCGATGCACTTCGCTTTTGAACGGAATATGATAAGCATAGCTCAGATAGCCGCCCCATGTTCTGAATACATCAGAAATATCATTGAAGACATACATGCCCACACCACCACGTTTGAAGTTGGTGTCAAAACTGACGGCACGCGTCTCGGGAGCGCCCCTGAAATCAAGCCATTGTTTCCGGTACATGAGGTAGAGTTCCGGATTGCCGTTGAATCCGGTTCGTGCAGGGTTATACAAAAACCGGTTATCAAAATTCAACGAATACAACGGTATTTGCTGCGCGATGCTATCAACAACAGCGAGGCAAAAAATTGAAAATACGATGACTGCCTTTTTCATATCAAACTTTTAGTAATTATCTTAAAATGGATACCGAGCCTTTATACAATCTGTCAGAGTTATCAAATTTGATGACATAGAAATAAGTGCCTTGCGGCAAATCATTGCCGTCATAAGTGCCATCCCAGGTGTTATCATAATTTCTCTTTTGATACACTAATGTTCCCCAACGGTCGAAAATCAAAACTTCATTATCAGGATAGGTGAGGATGTTTTCAATTTCCCAGCGGTCGTTGAACCCGTCATTATTCGGAGTGATGACATTGTAAGGGTCCACAAAATAATTGTCCGTCACATTGACGGTCACTGATGCGGTTGCGGTGCATCCGTTGGCATCCGTCACAGTCACCGTGTAAGTGGTGGTTTCCAATGGCAGCACAACCGGGTTTTGAGCGCCTGTATTCAATGAAGGGTCAAACGGGTCAGCGCTCCACTCATAACCAACTCCGCCTGTTGATTGAAGTTGTGATTGAAATCCTTTATCAATCTCCGTGGGATTGGCTGATACATTCGCAGCAGCTAACGGGAACACAGACACTGTTCTTGAATCGGTCGCTGAACATCCGAACTGGTCTGTCGCAATCACAGAAAAAGTTCCTGTAGAATTCACCGTGATGGATTGTGTCACCTGGTTGCCGGGAGTCCATTGATATGTGTATGTGCGCGTAATGGGAGTTGCCTGCGCGACAAGGTCAACACTGTTGCCCGGACAAAACTGCAAGGGCGAACCGATAATGGAAACGGAAGGTATGGCATGAACAATCACCGCTCTCGCGGTTGAATCCACACAGCCTTTGTCTGAGGTTGCTCTCAACACCACTGCGTAAGTGCCGGAGATGTTGAAAATATGTGATGGATTAAAATCCAGAGATGCACCGCCATCACCAAACTTCCAGTTATACATTACAATACTTCCGCTGCTGATGGTTGAATTGTTTGTAAAAAATACAGAATCACCTCTGCAAGCGCTGGTTGGGGTAAAATCCACAACCGGTTTTGGAAACACCTGAATGATTCTTGAGATGCTGTCCGTGCAACCGAAAGCGCTGGTTGCGGTCAGTGTCGCGTTGAAATTTCCGGCATTGGCATATCTATGTGTCGGCTCTTCGCGCACCGAATTAAACCCATCGCCAAAGGTCCATTGGTAGGTGAGTGTTCCGGCAGCGATGGAAGAGAAATTCGTGAATTCATTTTCTTCATTCTGACAAACGGAAGTTGCCAGAAAGTTTGCTGCCGGATTTGGATACACGGTGATGTTTTTAATGATTTGCGCCACGCATCCTGCATCTGAAGTCACATCCAACTGAACCTGATAAGTACCAATGTTCGTGTAGCGGTGAGTCGGGCTGACACTGTCAGATGAAGCGCCATCTCCGAACAACCATTCATGAGTTAATGTGCCAAACGGAATCGTGGACAAATTGCTGAAGGTCACATCACGGTCGAAACAAGCGACCGGTGTACTGAATTCCGCAACCGGAAGCGGGTAAACAATCATCGTGTTACTGAATGTATCGGAACAGCCTTCTGAAGAGAGGGCGACCAATGTGATGGTGAAAATTCCCGATGAGTCATATTCATGCTTTGGGTTAATGTCAGTGCTGCTGCCGCCATCACCAAAATCCCACTGGTAACTTAATGAACCGGGCAGAGCAGGAGTTGCGCCTGTAGTGGTGTTGGTAAATTGCGCTTCTACTCCGAAACACTCATCCGCTACCGTGAACCCGGCAATTGGAGTTTCGTTGAGATTCAACGCGCGTACGACTGAATCACGACATCCATTGGCGTTGGTGATTCTGATTCTTGCTTCAAATTCACCGGTGCCAACTACCGTGATGGAACTATTTCCCGGAGGAAAAGGACCCGCGTCATAAATTCCATTATTGAAAATATCCACCTGATACAACGCGCCTACATCATACCCGGTTGAATTATCTAAGATTGAAGTAACTCCACCGGCACATACCGGCAGAATGGTAAAATTGGCAATCGGCTGAATCAGCACTCTTACCACATTGGTAACCGTATCCGCGCAATTATTGTCAGAGGTGACAATCAAGGTCACATCATAATTTCCAGTCGCTGCATAAACATGCAACGGACTTTGAAGCGTGCTGCTGCCGCCATCGTCAAAATCCCATGCGTAACTGAGATTGCCGCTGCTGATGCCGGATGTATTGACAAACTGCGTGGAGCGACCACGGCAAACATTTGGAGCGCTGAATGTAGCAACCGGTTGTGGAAACGCGTTCACGACTTGTTGATACTGACTTGAACAGCCATCAGCGGTAGAAACCGTCAATGTCACCGTGTATGCGCCTGCCGCGCTGTATGAATGATCCGGTGAAACTGCATTTGAAGTGTTGGTGTCCCCAAAATTCCATGATTGAGTTGTGATAGGTCCGCTGGAGGTATTGGTGAAAGTAATATCCTGACCAAGACAGGCATCGGATGCCGTGAAAAGCGCGGTGGCGTTTGGATTAACCACCACCGTTTCGCTGCCGGAAGCGGTACAGCCTTTGTCGGATGTTAAGGTCAGCGTCACCGTGTAAATACCACTTGCAGTGTAAACATGTGATGGATTTGATATTCCTGAAACCGGTGAGCCATCGCCAAAATCCCAGGTGTAAAAAATGACACCGGAAGTAATGGTTGAATTATTGACAAAATTCACCGCCTCTCCGTCACACACTGAATCAACTACAAAGCTGACGATAGGTTCATAAAATACAGTCACATTTTTGGTAGTGGAATCCGCGCAACCCAAATCTGACACCGCCACTAATTGTACCGTATAACTTCCCGCTGCGGCAAAAGCATAATCAGGGTTGGTGACATTGGATGTTCCAGCAAGGTCGCCAAAATCCCAAGCATAGCTTGTGATGGTTCCGCTGGAAATGGATGAAGTATTGGTGAATGTCACATCATCACCCGGGCAAGCGCTGGCGAATTCAAAATTCGGAACGGGTGCGGGCGTTACCGTAACAATTTGCTGAGACGAACTGACACATCCGGCAGCAGAAGTAACATCCAGTTTCACCGTGAAATTTCCGGCTGAGGGATAAACATGTTGAACATTCAATCCCGTAGCTGTTGAGCCGTCACCCAAATCCCATGCGTAAGAAGCGGCACCGGGTGTCGCGTCCAAATCCGTATCTTGTCCTCTGCAAACAGTATTGGCGATAAAACTTGCATCCGGAAAATCATCCACCGCGACAACATCGGTAATGGAAGCTGTACATCCTAAATCAGAAGACGCTTCCAACGTGACCGTATAATTGCCTGATGTTAAATAAGTGTGTGAAGGGTCTTGTGTTGTGGAAATATTTCCATCACCGAAACTCCAGTTGTAAGTGACAATAGAACCTGATGCAATGGTTGATGTATTCGTGAATTGCGTGAACACGCCTTCACAAGACGCACCGATGGTGAATGCCGGAGTCGGCAACACATTACTGACAGCCACCGCGTAATCAACAGTATCGGAACATCCGAGAAAGAGGTTGGTAGTCACTAATGTAACAACATTGCTTCCGGCAGTCGTCCAGTCAACCGAGATTTGGCTGGTGTTTTGTCCGCTGCTGACCGTGCCTCCGGTAACTGTCCACAGGTAAGTGTTTCCGGGAATCACATTCGCAGTATAAGTTTGTGTGGTCGTGATACAAGCCGTCACCGGACCATTCACTACCGGTGAATGTCTTTGAATCAACGGATTCACGGTAATGTCCAAAACTTCATTCACTTTTTGAGAAGTAACAACACCAATGCCGCCATTTGCGCCCGCATTGGCTCCTCCGCTCGGACCGCCATTGCCACCCGTCACTGAAATACTGCCGGAGATGTTCGCTTCATTATTATAAAAGATTTTCACTCTGCCGCCAGAACCACCACCGCCACCGCCAAATCCCGCGTCAGCGCCATTTCCGCCACCGTCACCGCCCTCAGCGGATATACTGCCGGTGATGTTGACTGTTCTGCCATTGATTAACAAACCACCGCCCGAACCACCGCCTGTTCCCTGCGACTCAACATTATCTGTTTGTCCGTTTTCACCATTCAGATTGATGGAGCCTGAAATTTCAATATCCAGCGCGTTCAGGATGAGCGCGCCACCACCCAATCCTCCCGGAAGATTAATGCCATCGCCACCGCCTGAACCTAATTCAATCCCGTTAGGAACCGGATTAAAAGCATTGCCGCCAGAGCCGGGCGCTCCACCGCCATCGCCACCATTGCCGCCATATCCAGCGCCACCCGCGCCAATTCCGTTAGCGAGACTGGTCGTGCCGCTGCCGGTTGCACCAGAATCTTCTCCCCTGCCTAATCCATTGATGGAACCGACAATTCTGATTTTGTTCGCAGTAATCGTGATGACTTGCGGTGAAGGAAAATTCAACAGGCTGGCAACTCCTGCTGCGTCAATCAATAAATAATCATAAGTGTTGCTCGCAATCGTAGTCGCAAGGTTGATGGTAGTGAAACCCGGGAAGGTACCGCTTTGGTCGGAAGCCGCGGAAGCAGCAACATTTCCGGTGAAAAAATAAATTTTCGTGACGGTGTATGCTCTTAATTCGGGAACACGTAACCAAACCTTTGTTGATGTGGTATTGATGCCTGACTCAATGAAATAGTCAATGAGATTGACGCCTTCACAATCTGTGGCGAAGCGCATGTCCGAGCCGTCAACCTTCATCTGACCCGCGGCTATCAGCGCGGCTGTATTGATTTCAACCGGAACCTGGTAATCATTAAAATCAGCGCCTTGCAACTCTGATATTTCAATCACCGATGCGTAGTTCCAGCCCGTCAACTGCGCTTTCATTTCCTGCTTTCCAACAAGAAAAACACCTACAAATACCATGAAGAATTTAAATGAAAATTTCATAAACACTACTTTTAGCGATTAAATTGCGGTCAAATCTATAAATTAATACCCGAAATTCAGAGGATGTTTCCAACAAAGCGGAAACATTTTTATTTAAATCTGGACAATTAAATAATTAAATAATTTTGCATGAAAAATACGGAAATGTTCTTTAAATCCAACACTTTTTCCAAAAAAATCTTTTTTTTCTTTTTTTTCAGCGTCATTTGTTTCAGCGGGTTCAGTCAGCCGAAAACCCGCGTTTATCTCGATGACCCCAAGGCAGGCGCACGTCCCGGCAATTTTAACACGGAACATTTACTGCTCGAAGTGTCCTTTGAGCCGGAGCAAGGATTAGTGAAGGGAAAAGTGACTCAAACCTTTATTCCGCTGCAAAAAATCACCGACACGCTCTTTTTTGACGCGCCCGGCATTAAAATTCTGAGCGCGCAATTGGACAAAAAAAAGGTTGAGTTCACGACCAATCAAGACGGTGTGACCATTCGCCCCGCCCAAGCGCTCACCTGGAATACCAAACATACGCTCACCATCGAGTATGAAGCCACTCCGCGCAAAGGCATTTATTTCATCGGGTGGAATGTGCCTGAAAAAAGAGGAAGCCCGGACCCCTATGCCTCCCGCAAACAAATCTGGACACAAGGACAGGGCACGGACAACCGCTATTGGATTCCGTGTTTTGATGATATGAATGACAAGATGACCACCGAGTTGAAAGTGACATTCCACCAGGATTATCGCGTGCTTTCAAATGGCGTCTTGGTTGAAGAAAAAAAATTAAGCGGCAACAACAAACTCTGGCATTATAAAATGGAGCAACCACATCCACCCTATCTCATCATGCTGGGCATCGGGAAATATGACGTGAAAACCTACAAAACCAAAAGCGGCATCACGTTAGACAAATGGTATTATCCCGAATTTCCCGAGCGCGTGGAACCGACTTATCGCTACTCGGTGGAAATGATGGACTGGATGGAAAAAGAATTTGGCGTGCCTTATCCGTGGGGGAAAAAATATGCACAAATCCCGGTGCAGGATTTTATGTATGGCGCGATGGAAAACACGACCGCCACCGTGTTCGGTGATTTTTATTTCATTGACAAAAACGCTTTTCTCGACCGTAATTATGTCGGCACCAACGCGCATGAACTCGCGCATCAGTGGTTTGGAAATTATGTGACCGCCCGAGCCGGTGAAGGCACCTGGCTACAGGAAAGTTTCGCCACGCATTATCAAAAACATTTTGAGCGCACGGTGTATGGCGAAGACTATTATCAATGGAACCGCAGAAGAGAAATGGAAAGCGTGTGGCGGGCGGCAAAGCGTGACAACCACCCAATCGTGCATAACAGCGCGGGTTCCGAGCGTGTGTATCCGAAAGGTTCATTGGTGTTGGATATGCTGAAATCTGTTTTGGGTGTTGAACAATATAACCGCGCGCAAACGCACTATCTCAAAAAACACGCTTATCAAAATGTGGACACGCATGATTTCTACATCGCTTTTCTTGAATCATCGGGGGTAAACCTTGACTGGTTTTTCGAGCAGTGGCTCTATCGCGGAGGCGAGCCTGTTTATGACGTGCGCCATGAAGAACTTTCGGACGCGCAAGGCAACAAGTTCACCCGCTTCACCGTGCGGCAAACGCAGGAAGTCAACCAGTTGACGGGATTGTTTAAAATGCCGGTTTGGCTTGAAGTGCATTACGCGGACGGCACGAGCGACCGGAAACAGGAATGGTTCAGCGAGCAAACGCAAACGGTGGACATCCCCAACGCAGCCGGCAAAAAAGTGGATTACGTTTTATTCGACCCGAATTTCGAAATCATCAAAACCGTCAACTTTCCGAAGAACGCGGACATGCTGCTGGCACAGGCTGAAAAAGCGAAAAACATGATTGACCGTCATGACGCGTTTCTGGCGTTGAGCGCCCATCCGTTTGAAAGGAAAAAAGATTTCCTGCTGCGCGCGTTAGACCATGAACCTTTTTTCGCCAACCGTGTGGAGGTGGTGAAACAACTGCTCTCCCGCGCTGCCGGTTTAGAGCCTGCCGTGATTAAAAAAATGCTATCCGACAAACACTCGCGTGTGCGGGAAGCCGCTGTGCAGCATATTCATGACATCCCGGAAGAATTGCTGCCCGACTATCAAAAGCTACTCCGCGATTCCTCCTACAATGTGATTGAAACCACCCTTTCAAAATTGTGTGAATTGTTTCCTGAAAAAACGGATTTGTTTCTCGGAGTTACGGAAAATGTCATTGGCAACGGCTACAGCGTGAAAATCCGCTGGCTCGAAATCAAGAGTGGTATTGCCCGCAACAATGTGGTGCCGGAAATTGTTGAGCTTGCCGGACCCGCATACGAATTTCGCACGCGCGCCAACGCGATGGACGCGCTGAAACGCCTCAATCATTTAGATAATATCCTGATAGCTCATTTGTTTGACGCCTGCTTCAATCCCAACCGCAGACTGGCAGTACCCGCCAAATCATTGCTGCGCCACTTCATGCAGCAGTCGCTCTATAAAAAAATGGTGGAAGATTATTTTTCGAAAAATGAATTTGAGCCGTGGCAGGTGGGGATGGTGAGTGATTTGTTTTAGCTCCAGCGGGGGCTGTAGTTTAATGTCTAAAGTCTAATGTTTAAAGTTTCGATATTGCAGGACTTTTTCCGGCATCCCTTTGGAAATGTACTCTCCTCTTTATAGCCCACAGTCCACTGCCTACAGCCCACAGTGCTCGCGCAAGCATTGAGGCAGCGTGAGCCTGCTTGTGCGAGGTCGGGGGGTGGTGTAATGTTTGATGTTTAAAGTTTTGGTATTGCCGGATTTGTTTGGGGAATACCTTGTGTTTATTGACAACCCCTTATGTGCACGGCAAGTCGAAAGAGTTGCTGCATCTCACTGCATCCAAGTCTTGCTTGTACTCAAGCAAACGCTCGAAGACTTGAATGAACGGGCGCTGTTTGGTAGCGTTTTCATTTACTTTTTTCCAACCCTTTTCACCCGCAACGAGAGTTACTCCGTCATTCACTATCAAACTCGTCTGAAATTTCCCCTACAATTTCTTCTACAATATCCTCCAGAGTCACCATTCCCATGAATTTTCCCATTTCATTTTTTACAATTGCCAAATGATATTTCTTTATATTTAAATCTTTCAGCACTTGAATAATACTTTGAGTATTCATTACAAACAGAATCGGCCTGATGAATTTTTGTAAGTTGTCAGCAGAAATATTGTCCTGCTTTAAAGCGATTTCTTTAAAATTCAGATAACCATATATCTCCTGAGGTGAATTCGACTTGCTGATAGGATATCTTGTATGTAAATGTTTTTCAGATAATTCGAAATAATCATCCACATCAATCGTCTCAGGGAAATAAATTACCTCTGAAATCGGTAGCATTATTTCTTCAATTTTTCTGCTTTTCAGTTTTGAAGTCTTAGTGATGATATCCTCCTGTTCCTTATTGATAATATTCTCTACTTGAGCAACTTTGGCGATTGTCTGAATGTCTTCCAGAGAATATTTAGCAGAATTTTCTTTTTTCCTGATGATTAGTTTATTAAATAATTCAGTTAAATAAATAATCGGATAAAGCGCCTTAATCATGATATCTAAAGGGAGGGCTATGTATTTGGCTAATTGCGCTGAGTATGAAACTCCAATGACCTTTGGAAGAATTTCAGTTCCGAACAGAATCACAATCGTAAAAACAACCGAAAATACCCATATCCATTCATCTCCATAGATTTCATCAAATGCACTTCCTGCAATGGTGGCTCCTCCTGTATGAGCAACGGTATTTAAAATCAATATCGCTGCAATCGGTCTGTTAATATTTCCCTTTAGTTTGTCAAGTATAACAGCATACTTGAAACCTTTTTGTTTGTCTGTTTCGATTTTCACGCTATTTAAACTTAAAAGCGCTGCTTCTGTCAATGAGCAGAAAAAAGAAACAATGACGGCTACTAATGAGCTAATCAGAAAAATGGTCATCTTCAAAAAGTTTATTCAGCATCCCTCACATTGTTTGTGTGTTTGCGCTGTGGTGAATTTATATGTTGGTTTTTTTATCAGTTGAATATACCAAGATAGTTGAGATTCCGAAGAAAAGAGACGTTCTCTTGGTTAATGCCAAACTTTCTGCCCTTCAATTGTTCGGAAACCAAACTTGTTTCGGCAAAAAAAAACAAGCCCTATGGTTTGTCCATAGGGCTTGTCTCTGTTACTTTTTGTTTTTCAGGCGGTCGTTAATTTGTTTTGACCACTTGTCAACAAACTGCAACTCTCCGTTTAACTGCATATTTGTTGCTTCGTCATACAGTTCAAATCTTGTTT
>JBGTCY010000108.1:0-6210 GCA_041748615.1 Chitinophagales bacterium | reverse complement strand
TTCACCAAGTTCGTCATTAGAAATTTTTTCAATTTTGAGCGATAATTCGCCTTCAGAAATTCGCCTTGTGGCATTCGTGAAATTGATAATCGGTTTCAGCATTCTGCCAGTGATAAAAATGGTGGCAAAAATGGCAAGTGTGAAGCCTAAGATGATAATCATTACGGTGAACCAGGCGATTGACTGTAGTGTGGCATTAATAAATGAGAGGATGGTTCTTTTGTTTTGTTCAACTGTGGCAAGCGCCTCATGAGCGGGAACTTCAACGATGGTAATCCAATCATATTTATTGGTGAAAAAAGAAATCAGATAGTCCTGCTTCCATACCGTTCCGTTTTTTTTCGACAGCACCTCATTGATATAATCATACTTAGTGTAATCTGAATTTTGAAAAAGCTCTCTCACGGAAGGATGCGCAATCAATCTGCCTCTTGATGAAATGATGTAAAAAAATCCGGTGTCACCGACTTTTTTTTCGGCTACCAAATCACGGATGAAACTGAGGTCAAGTTTCACAATGATACCCCCGGCAAGCGCTCCCGCATTACTTAAAATGGGCTGAGCGAGCGTGATGTAAGGCATCTGAGTAGTATTGGAAACTTCAACAGGGGAAAGGTATGGTTGTTTTTTTTCCAATTGCCGGAAAATAGTTTCCGATTTGATATTCGTGGGTTCATCGGTTTCAAGGCAAAGCGAACTATATTTTTGAAAAATGATATTCCCGAAATTATCCGCCACGGTCATTTCCATGATGGAAGATTCCTGTGCAAAGAGATTTTCACTGAAAGCGTTGATGTTATCCGCGTCAAGGTTGATGAACCCCGGAGCGAGTTGCATGGTTTTGAGCCGTTGTCTGATTTTGTCCACTTCATGCTCAATAAACATTCCTTCAGACTTTACGATTGCTTCATTTTTTTCGGAAACAAGTCGGGTTAATGTTTCAGTTTCCTGGTGAATGAGGTTGTTTTCCATCTCATTCAGATTATTTCTGATGAAAAAATTCAGAATCAGAACAATCGCCAGCGTGGGGATGATAGAGATTGCTAGCAGCGGTGCGAGATATTTAAAAAAAAGCCTGTCCATGCAGGTTTAAATATCGCAATTAAACTTTTCTTCCGTCAAAAAATTTAAAAAAAAATATTGAAGCAAAGTTCTAAAAACTGCTTTTGCAACCGATACCGTGCTTAATGACATATTGAAATGAAACCGGAGCAGGCGGACTCTAAGTTGGCATGATGACTATCCCGAAAATATTTTTTTCAGCCCGTTTTTCAAACAGGATAGCTGAGGACATTGATACGGAAACCATACTTTCTTCAGTATCCTTTCTACTTCGGTATTACGGATATTGTTTTCAGACAAATACTATTGCAGTCAATCCAAGTAATACTTTCTCACCTTCACGTAGTTGCTTCTGATCTGAACATCCGACATCAAATTGCGGGCGTTGACGGTATTTATCCAGACAATCGGAAAAAACATGTATCAAAGTCAGGAATACCTTCAGCAGGAATATCAAAAGAAAATGGAACAGGCGCGCGACCGGCAACGCAGCGGAGATATCAAAGGCTACGCGCATTTGGTTGCTGAAGCGGAAGAGATTATCAAAAAAATGGAAAGTCTGAAAAAGAATTCGTGAATTTTCATCTGATAGTTGATTAAGTTTAGAGGATTATTTTCCTGATGTTTGAACAAGACCCGCTCCTTTACGCATTTCCTTTTTTTATCCTGTTGATTGTGGTGGAGGTGATTTTGAATCACCGGCAACATCGCAAACTCTATATCACCAAAGATTCAGTTGCCAGTTTGACGATGGGTGCTGTCGCTGTAATTATCGGGCTGGGTGTGAAATTTGTCGCGTTTTTAACTTTTACTTTTTTACATCAGTACGCTTTTTTTGATTTGGGTTTTGTGTGGTGGGCATGGGTTTTGTGTTTGTTTGCGGATGATTTTAATTTCTACTGGCATCATCGCCTGAGCCATGAGGTGCGGTTGTTGTGGGCTGCGCATGTCAATCATCACTCCTCACAAATGCTGAATTTCTCCACCGCGCTGCGTCAAAGCTGGACAGAGCAGCTTTACAAATACATTTTCTGGCTGTGGATGCCGCTCGTTGGTTTTGAACCCATCATGATTTTAACGATGATGTCACTGAATCTCATCTTCCAGTTTTTACCCCATACACAGTTGGTCGGCAAACTCGGTCCGTTGGAATGGATTTTCAACACCCCTTCGCATCATCGCGTGCATCATGCTTCCAATCATTTATACCTTGACCGCAACCATGCCGGAATCCTCATCATCTGGGACAGGATGTTCGGAACATTTCAGGAAGAACATGAGCAGGTAAAACCGGTTTACGGCATCACCAACAACATCAACACCTATCGCCCGGTTGACATCGCGTTTCATGAATTCAGGGATTTGTGGAAGGATGTGCAGCGCGCGCCTGATTTCAAGACGAAACTCAAATACCTGTTTTACCCGCCCGGATGGAGTCATGATGGTGAAGATAACCGCGCGAAAGCGCTCAGGCAGGCAGCCCGCAATGCAATCGTTCAGCCGAACAATTAACTTTTAGCTGTTGATTATGGTGGAGAATGGTAGTGCCAGAGTCGTTAATTTCGACTGAATCCGTTTTGGTTTGAAACTTTTAACTTTTTATTACGGGATATACCGGTAGTATATACCCTTGTAAAATCAATTTTCATGAAAAATCTTTCTTTAAAACTTGAAGAAGAAATTTATTCTGAGATGGAAAAAATTCTTGAAAAAATCAAAGTAAACAGAAACCGTTACATCAATGAAGCGATTGAGTTTTATAATAAATTGAATAATCGAAAACTCCTTGCCAGGCAATTAAGTAAGGAATCAAAATTAGTTTCGGACGAATCAATGAAAATTTTGGCTGAATTTGAAGCGCTTTATGAAGCTGATTAATCAATTTGATATTTGGCTTGCTGATTTAAATCCGCGCATTGGAACTGAAGCAGGAAAAGTCAGACCTGTCATCATTGTTCAGACAAACTTGCTCAACAGGGAACATCCATCAACCATTATCTGCCCCATCACCAAGAACATTCAGCCGGATTCAAAAATTTTGAGAGTACAACTCCGAAAGACAAAAGTGAATTTAAAATCCGATAGTGATATCATGATTGACCAAATCAGAGCGATTGATAATCAAAGGTTAATTAAAAAAATTGGTACTGTGAGTAATGATATAAAAAAGAGAGTTATAGAAAATTTAAAGATAATTTTAGACCTGAATTAAATTCTTTCCCGTTATAAATTCATCATTGCTTTGGTAAAAAATTTATCCGTCCTTTTTCTCATTGTAGCGTTAGCAAACCTTATCGGTGAGTTGACCGGCATTGTGCTCATTCGCTACATCTCCAAGCCGCTGTTGATGATTGTGCTCACTGCCTGGTATTCTCTGGCAACCGCTCAAAACCGAACCATCACACACAAATTGCTGATAACCGGGTTTATTTTCTCTTGGGCGGGCGATGTGTTTCTGATGTTCACCAATGCGGATGTCACGGAAACCAATGAACTGCTTTTCCTGCTCGGGTTGGCTTCGTTTTTAGTGACGCATATCCTCTATGTTTTAGGATTTCAAAAAGAAATCCGCGCGGTGGAAGGTCCGAAACTCCTGAACCGGAAACCACATCTGGCAATCCCCGTGTTGCTTTTGTTTGGCGGATTGATGTTCGTGTTGTATGATTCGATTGAACCCGCCATGAAAGTGCCTGTGATTGTTTACGCCTCTGTAATCACATTGATGGTGCTGAACGCGCTCAACCGGAATGGCAAGGTTTCTGCACTAAGTTTCAAGCTGGTATTAACAGGCGCGGTTTTATTTATGATTTCTGACAGCCTGATTGCAATTAATAAATTTGTGCAGCCGATACCCATGCCGGGTTTTTTCATCATGCTGCTGTATATCGCAGGACAGTATCTCATCGCACGGGGTACCATCAACAACAAAATGACATGAGTCCACTGATTTATTCGCTTCCGTTTATTGCCGCAGTGATTGGTTGGTTCACCAACTTCATCGCGGTAAAGATGTTGTTTCGTCCGAGAAAAAAAATCAAAATCGGTCCGTTTGAAATACAGGGTATTTTTCCAAAAAGGCAAGAAGCAGTCGCTGAAAAAATCGGCAAATTAGTTTCTGACGAACTACTCTCGCTGCATGACATCAAGGAAAAAATCAATCAGCCGGAAACGATGGAAATGATTAATAAAAAGATTGAAGTGAAGATTGACGAATACCTGCACACTACTTTTCCGGCAAACTATCCTTTCATGTCTTTTTTCGTGCGGAAAAAAACCAAAGACAAGCTCAAGAATGATTTTTTATTGGAAGTGGATGAACTCGCTCCGCAAATTGTCGCCCAATACATCGCGAGCATGGAAGGTAATTTGAATGTAGAAAAAATCATTCAGGAAAAAATTTCACTTCTTTCCCCAGCGCGTCTGGAAGAGTTGATTATGCAGGTGTTGCAAAAGGAATTCAGGTTTATCGAAGCCGTTGGAGCGGTTATCGGTTTCCTGATTGGGATGGTGCAGGTGGGTTTATTGATGATTTAGTTTCATCAATGCATTTTCACAATCCGTTGAACGGTTTCTTTGCCGTCAGTCTGAATTTTCACCACGTAAATATTTTTGGCGAGGCTCAGTTTTCCGGCATCAATCGTTTCGTAATAAGTGCCCGCGTCTTTCTTTTTTTCATCTACCAGCGTGGTTATCCATTTTCCGGTGATGTCATATAGTTGAATCGCGATGTTCGTTTTTCGCGCCAAATGATATTCTATCTGCGTGCTTTGTGAAAATGGATTGGGGTAGATTTTTATATTGGAAACCGGTGATTCAATTTTTTCCACCGCGCTCACACCGTCTTTCATCATCGTGAATTCATCGAGAATTTCACCTTGTGAGGTCAGGTACATTCCATCAAGACGATTGCCGTTTATATCCAGCACAAATGAGCCGTAGCAACTGCCGCAGCCGTGACTGTAAAACATGGCAGGGTGATTCAGCGCGGGATTGGAGGTGCTGCTGCCGGAGTTGCCAATCACCACATACACTGTTCCTTTAGATGAATCGGGACCGGTCATGGTTTTTACATAAGGCTCACCATCCGCCATTCTGCCGCTGGAGCCGTCCACTTTGTGTGTGGAATTAAAGCCGGATGAGTTGCCGTAATGACCATGAATTAAGTAAGAACGCTCATACACATGACTGTGTCCGGTGATAACCATGTCCACTCCGTATTCTTCCAATACCGGAACGATATTTTCACGCATGGCTTTGATGTATAACTCCCAAAAATCATCCGTGTCATGTGAGCCTTTGCTGTAAGGACATTGATGCCAGTAAACTACTGTCCAGTCGCGGGTGTTGGCTTCGAGGTCAGCCCGCAGCCATTGCATCAGCGGTGAATTGGTTGCATTGGATTTTGATTGCACACCGATATAATCCCAGGCGCTGGTGAGAGAGCCTAATTCGGAATTGAGAGAGATGAAATGAACATTGCCATAGTCAAAAGAGTAATAGTGTTCGGTGCCGGAGGGAACTCCACCGGCTTCTCCGTTCGTAGGAACATCTACTATGTCAAGATAAGGACCTGTGAGAGTTTGTGGGTCCTGATTGCAGGGAATCGCGCAAACACTGATATAATCATGATTGCCGGGAGTGGGCCAAAATGGCATGTAAGTAAACAACTCGGGATAAATATCAAACACTCTTTCCTGGTATTCTGCTTGTGTGCCGTCATTATACGCGTTGTCACCCATCCACAGCCAGACATCGGTGTGAGTATTACCGGTGAAATCAATGTAAGAGTCTCTTACATCCCTTTGTCCCTGGTTATTTTTACCCATGTCGCCAATTGCCCATGCGCGAATCGGCTGCACGGTGCCGGGAACCGGGTTGGTGGTGAAGTAGTGTTTGTTATCCGGTCCGCTCAATAATTGACCGGCATTACCAACCGCGTAATAGTAGCGGGTGAATGGTGACAATCCGGTAATATGTACGGTATGTTCTGTGGTGGTTCCGGTGCCGGTGGCGGTGCTGCTCAAATTGTTTTCATCCGTTCCGTAAATCACACGGCTTTCTGTAGCCACATCCGTGCGCCAGCGCAAAATGATGCTTTTGTCAGTAGGAGATTGCAGATATGGACCCCGGTTGACTACCTGGGCATCC
>JBGTCY010000107.1:0-1636 GCA_041748615.1 Chitinophagales bacterium | reverse complement strand
TTTGAATGTAATGGTCGGTAACAAATACGTGCGGGATGTCAATACTGCCGGATTTCGGCATGTGACAGGCGGAACAGTTGTCGTTATTTGCCTGCCGTAAATTATTTTTTTCCGTACATGCTTTTTCTGAATGACACGATTGGCACTTACCGTTAAAAACAGTAATGGGAGTTTCTTTCACGCTGAGATGCGGATTGTGACAGGTAATGCAAGTCATTTCGGATTTCTGGTAACACCCGCTCATGGTCAGCCGCTCCGCCTGGGATGCCATGATGAAATTATTTTTACTTTCCTCTGATTCGGGCAGAAAGACATTCATGACCTCCGAAAGTTTCATGCCGGGCTTGAAGTCATCAAAATTTTTTCCGTTTTCCAACACCGCCAACCCCTGCAGATGACAACGCTGGCACAAACTGATTTGCAATTCACGTGTGAGCCTTTTCGGATTGACGATTGAATAATCAATTTGTTTGGATGTGTCAACCTGAATACCCGCCAGCTTTTGTTGAACATGAATCTCGCCTGGTCCGTGACAGCGTTCGCAATCAATGCCTGTCGCAACAGTGTGATATTTATTCAATGATTTTTTCTCAAACTCCGGCAGCCCGTTGTGACAGGTCATACATTCTGTTTCAATAGTACGGCTGAAACGTGAATTAAAACCGCCATCAAATCCGGGGGCGAAATCCCAGTGTTGTTTTTGGGTGTAAAAGGTGAGGGGCGCCTGGAATAAATATCCGTTGAAATCACAAATATGCGAATTGGTATGCTGTCCGGAGCCGATGATATAGCGGATATGTTCGGTTCGTTTGTGAATGGTGTCAGTTCCGGCTAACCGAAATTCCTGCACAGAGAGAGAGTCGTTTTTCCAAAAAGTGCGGTAGTAAAAGTTCAGGATGGAATCATATAATACATTGCCATCAAAAACAGCCGCGCTTTTCTCCGGTGTCGCAAAATGGAAAGACTGTCCCATCCCGGTACGCAGGTATGATTCATAAATATCCGCGTGACAACTCCGGCAAGTTTCCATCCCGACATATCCGACACTATCATGCAGATTCAGATAGGATTGCTCCTGCCAGATTTGAGATTTGTTTTTGCAAAATGATAAATGTAAAACAACCAAACAGCCTGAAGTGAAAAAGAATATTTTCCAGAGTCTTGAAGTATAATTTTTAAAGGGAGAATTCATTCAGAAGTGGAATCGCTTTATCAGGCATAGATTAATCGCTTGGTCTTATTTATCGCATCAATAAAAAATGGATTTTTGAGGGAACGAGAAGTAAGCAAGTCCACTTTTCTTCCAAATAAAGATTCTAACTCAAACTGAAGATTCCATAATTGTTCTCCAAGTTTTACCGGTTCAATCGTTTCATTAACATCAACGAGAATATCAATATCACTTTCATTTCCAAAGGTATTTGTAGTTGAACTTCCAAAAAGCCAGGCGCGTTTAATTCCATAATCTTTAAATAGATTAGAAAGTTGAGGTAATTTATTTTCGACAAACTTATTCATGTCAGCAAAGTATGTAAATAAAAATTCATTATTAACCGATACAAATTTACCAAAAGTCAATCTTAATAATTTAGCACAAGTTTATCCCAAAAACCGCTCTTTCATTCCCGGTGCAGGC
>JBGTCY010000106.1:0-8555 GCA_041748615.1 Chitinophagales bacterium | reverse complement strand
CCTCACCGTTCATCCAAAATCTTTGACGCTCATTGACACTTCTATCTGTTTTGGACAATTCGTAACGGTTGGCAGTAACAGTTATGATGCGACCGGAATTTATGAAGATACTTTGCTGAATATCAATGGCTGTGACAGCGTAATCATCCTTGAACTGGAAGTGATTCCGACAACATTCGAACCTGAATATTACACGCTGTGCCCCGGACAAAGTCACTTGATTGGAGCGAATCTTTACACCACGGCCGGAACTTTTTACGACACCTTGCTCTCTTCCGTCACCGGCTGTGACAGCATCGTGACCATCGAGATTGAAATGATAGAACGATCTTTCACGGACATTGACACTGCTTTGTGTGAAGGGCAGACATTGCACGTGGGCAGTTCGGTGTATGGAATCACGGGCAATTACAGCGATACGCTGGTGGCATCAAACGGCTGTGACAGTATCATCCTAACACAGTTGGAGATTAAGCCGGTTTTTTTAACGCTGATTGACACCACAATCTGTAAAGGAGATTCTGTTTTTTCAGGTTTGTCTTTTTATCAAAATGAAGGAGTCTATTTTGACACACTGAGCACGGAAAATGGCTGTGATAGTATTATTCAAATAAAACTTTATGTATATGATTTACCTGATGTTTTCTTAGAAGTGTCAATTTGTGAAAATGAACATTATTTCTTTCGAAATCAATTTCATATTCAACCGGGAATATTGAGGGATACATTCGTTAATATGCACGGTTGTGACAGCTTTGTAACAGTTTCATTAATTGTAAATCAAACTTTTTCTACAAGTTTGGATACTTTAATTTGTGAGGGCGAATCTGTGAATATTGGAATTTCGGTTTATCAAACTTCCGGGAGTTACTTCGATACGCTGAACACAATTCATGGTTGTGACAGCATCATTAATACTCTACTGACAGTAGTTCCCCTTGAAAACTCCTATCATCAAGGATTTATCTGTAAAGGAGAAAGTATCGTTTTAAACGCGCGGGAAGGTATTTCATATATATGGACACCCTCCTTGTTTTTAAGCTGTGAGGATTGCCGTGAACCCGATGCGCTTCCTGTTCAGGATACATCCATTATCGCCTTCGTCACAGATAGTTTCGGATGTGTACATCAGGATGTTTTCGAAATTCAGGTAGGTTATTTAGAAACTCAAATTCTGTTCTCTGATTCATCAACTTGTGAGGATGATATTTTTTACCTGACCGGATTTTTCAGAGGAAACAGCGCTATTGACAGTATCTATTGGAATCTTGGGAATGGATTTTTAGCAGGGGATTACACAGCCGATGTTTCATATAGCTCAGAGGGTATTTACACAGTCGGGCTAAAAGCGATAAATCAAAATGGGTGCGTGGATTCTACCGCTGTTTTACTTGAAGTGAAGTCTCGTCCGGTTGTTCATACGATTCCTGATACTTCCATTTGTTTTGGTGACAGTTTGATTTTAACCGCAGAAGGCGCTGATTTTTATCAATGGTTTCCAGGAATACATTTAGATGATGATACTGCGGCACAGACAATCGCCAGACCGGTTAATAACATTATTTATCATGTAATCGGCTATTCGGAAAATGGTTGTACTCAACTTCGCAGCATCAGGGTGCAGGTGGACCCGGTGCCACAACTGCAAACCTCACCCGACACAAGTATTTGTCCGGGTGAAACGATTACACTTTTCGCTTCGGGAGGAATCGCCTTTATTTGGTTTGATGAAAATAGAAAACTCTTGAGTTTGAAAAATTCCTTTGAATTGACTCCTGAACATTCAGGG
The DNA here is from genome assembly GCA_041748615.1 of Chitinophagales bacterium. Classification (GTDB taxonomy): domain Bacteria; phylum Bacteroidota; class Bacteroidia; order Chitinophagales; family CAIOSU01; genus JBGTCY01. The sequence continues at coordinate 6,766 of JBGTCY010000106.1, read as the reverse complement.
AATTATTATGTTGAATCGGCAAATACTTTTGGTTGCAAAGCAAGTGACTCTGTCAGAGTTGATATTCATCCTTCTATCGGGTTAATAATTCAAGCCACCCCCGAAATTTGCCGGGGAGATACCGCAGTTTTATCAGTGTCGGGCGCACAGCATTATGAGTGGTTTTCCGATGAAATTTTACCATGTTTCAATTGCTCAGAAATGATTTTATCACCGGCAAAAACTGCTTTATACTATGTTTCAGGAACAGATAGTTTTGGATGTATTAATTCGGATAGCGCGTTAATTCATGTTAGAAATATTCCGGAAGTGAGCACCATTCAGGATGTAACCGTTTGCAAAGGTGAAAATGTGCAGCTAAATACAGATACCTCCGATGTTAGTTATTTCTACTGGCAGCCTCAAAATAATTTGAGTGACAGATTTTCCTTGAATCCATTTGTTACTGCCCTGGAATCTGAAATGTATTGGATAGCCGTAAAAAATGAATTTGGCTGCGAAAGTTTTGATTCGGTTTTCATTCATGTGATTGAACAAGTTAGCGTGGTAATTGATGGCGAACACTCGGTTTGCAGAGGAGAGCAACTTACGCTAAAGGCATTTGCCCTAGAATCAAGTAATTATGGATATCATCTTCAGTGGGAGCCGGCACATTTATTTACGCAACCTTTTTCGCCTTTCCAAACCATCACTCCGCAACAGAACCTTGAAGTTTCAGTGATGATGAGTGGCGGAACCTGTATGCCCGACACAGCTACAATTTTTATTATTGTTCATGAATTACCGGAAGTGGATGCCGGAGAAGACAGGGTTGCCATTGCAGGAGATTTAGTTACACTGTCTGCGCAATCTCATTTTTCAATTGTAGCATATCGCTGGCAACCGGAACATGCATTGACATGCGTAAATTGCCCTGAAACGCAGTGGCAGGCACAATCTTCTCAACGATTCACGGTTCATGTGATGGATGAAAACGGTTGCAGCGCCAGCGACTCAGTGGATGTCAGGGTAGCAAACACTTGTCAGGATGAAATTTTTATTCCCAATGCATTTTCACCGAATGGTGATGAATTAAATGACATTTTCAAAGTGCGCAGCCGCAGTGAAATTGAATTGCAATCATTTAATGTCTATGACCGCTGGGGTAAAAAGGTTTATTCATCTTCGAATCTTCAGGATGGATGGGATGGTTCCTTTCATGGAAAAGCGGTGCAATCCGGGGTCTATGTTTATCATTTAAGAGCAGGTTGCGAGGGAGGTCAGTTGGTGGAAATGAAGGGAAATGTGACTGTCATTCGGTAGTTTTTACCTGAACTTTCATAACGCTTAATTGGATATAAGCCATTACATTTCCGGACTTTATGGAAGTAAAGGATGCAAGAATATATCATTTAAAACTGACTAAAATTCATTCATCTTAAAAGTGCGTCATAGGCAGTGGACAAACTTAAACAATCATTCACCGCAGCGGATAAACTCACAATCAACCCCAACCTCTAACTTTGCCTCATGCAGGACGAAATTCAGGAACCGGAAAATGAAATCAGGGATGACCTTTATGAACACCATCGGTTCGCGGTGGATAAAGGGCAGGAACCGCTTCGCATTGATAAATTTTTACTCAGCCGAATGGAAAGCGTCAGCCGCAACAAACTGCAACAGGCGGCTGAAGCTGAAAGTATTCTTGTGAACGGGAAGCCGGTAAAATCAAATTACAAGGTGAAGCCGCTGGATGTCATCACCATCGTGCTGAATACGCCTCCGTTGGAATTCAAATCCGAGCCGGAAAATATTCCGCTCAACATTGTTTTTGAAGACGAACATCTTGTGGTCATCAACAAACAAGCGGGATTAGTGGTGCATCCCGCTCCCGGCAACTACACGGGCACGTTGGTGAACGCGCTGCTCTTTCATTTCAGTCAGCTTCCCGCGGCAAAAATCACTTACAGCAAAGACCAGCCCTTGCAAGTCAGCGACCCATCCCGCCCGGGATTGGTGCACCGGCTGGATAAAGACACTTCCGGGTTGATGGTGATTGCGAAAAGCGACATGGCGATGATGTATCTTGCCCGCCAGTTTTTCGACCGCTCTATTCAGCGCAATTATACTGCATTAGTGTGGGGTGATTTTGATGAAAATGAAGGCACCATCACCGGCAGCATCGGCAGAAATTTACGCAACCGGAAAGTGATGGCTGTTTTTCCAGATGGTGATTATGGAAAGGAAGCCACTACTCATTACAAAGTGATTGAACACCTCGGCTATGTCACGATGGTGGATTGCAAACTTGAAACGGGTCGCACGCATCAGATTCGCGTGCACATGGCGCATATCGGTCATCCGCTTTTTAATGATGAAACGTATGGCGGCAACCGCATTGTGAAGGGTACTATCTACTCGAAATACAAGCAGTTTGTTGATAATTGTTTCACCATCCTGCCGCGACAGGCGCTGCACGCACGTACGCTTGGATTTGTGCATCCCGCGACTAAAAAAGAACTATTTTTCGAAGCGCCCCTGCCCGATGATTTTCAGCAGTTGATTGACAAATGGAGAAAATATTTTCAGTTTGCGGTGCCGGGCAGATGAGGTTAATCATTTAGGGAGGTTGTCAAAATAATGTCCGCTATTTGAAGCCCGCATTAGTAGATATTATATTTTAGATACTTACAAAATAAAACTTACAAATAAGTTGACTTTTTTTAAGCGCCAAAAAACAATACACAAAAAACAAATAATACACAATTTTTAAAAATCAAAACAAAAATCAATCCAGACACACTGAAATGTTGGTTTGAAGTTTTCATGTTTATTATTGGAATTTATTTGTGATTTGCCTTTTGTGGATTGTAAATTCAATTCACGGATTCTATATTCCACACCATCACGCTGCGGTCATCACTGCATGAAATCAATTGAGTGTCGGAAATCCAAAGCAATTTGTTAACTGAGTTTACATGTCCGTCCGTTTTTTCCTTGTCAATCACTTTCAGTAATTCAAAGTTCGCGGAATCCCAGATTTTGATGGTCTTGTCGCGGGAGGCTGTGGCAAAATATTTTCCTTCGGGGCTGAAAACAATTGAATTGATGGTGAATAAATGTGCGGGAATAGTGGTGAGTAATTGATAATCATTGTTAGCATCCCACACTTTCAGTTGAGCATCCCGTGAGCCGGTGAGCAGCAAATTTCCGTCAGGTGAAAAACAAACGGAGAAGACGGAGTTGGAATGACTTTCCAATTCATGTTCTACTCCGAAATCGTCAGTGTTCATGATGTAAATCTTGTTATTGCTGCAACCCAGCGCCAACAGGTTTTGGGTGGGATGAAACGCGAGTTGCCGGACGCTTTCATCGGAGATTTCCAACGCGTTCAATAAACTGAAATCAATCGGATTCCAAACGGTGAACAAACCGTCACCACCGGCAGCGAATATTTTATTGCCGTCAGGAGATAAACGCAGATCAAAAATTCCCTGACTGTGATAGACGATGTGTTTGAATTCTTTTTTTTCAATCAAATCCAGCACATGAATTCCTCCGAGCATCTGCCCGACAAGCATAGCGTCACCCAGCGGCAGCAGGGAAAAAATAGTTGATTTTACCTGCGCCACCATCACTCCGGTTGATAAATCATTTGAATTCCAACGAACCACTCTGCCGTCACCACCGCCTGAATAAAAAAAATCCGAATTTGGCGCTTTCACCAAAGTATAAACTGAGCCGGAATGAACGGCAAGCGCTGCTATTTTCGTAATGTTTATTTTGGGCATGTGAAAAAGTAAATGAAAAATGTGCGAAGGGTGAAATTATCATTTATGAGTTAACTGAAAGAAATGCCGCTGATTCACTCGATTAAGCAAGAAGACAAATTCAAACTTTCCATTTGGGAAACAACCGAACCTTTGTCCTTTTTCGAACAGGTTCCTCATAGCTATGTGAATGGAGTTGACTACGAGCAGTTTAATGAGCGCAGGAAGAAGGAATTTCTCGCGACACGCTTTCTATTGTATTCCATGCTGAATGACGCTTCGCTTGAATTGACATACAATGAAATCGGTCAGCCGGTCATCGCGAACCGTCCTTTGAAGATTTCTTTTACGCACAGCGGAAACAGGGTAGGAGTGATGGTGAGTGAAAAACATGCTGTCGCGCTGGATCTTGAAATCATTCATCCGAAAGTGCAGCGGGTTTATCAGAAATTTTTAAGCGATATAGAAATCGCTGCGTTGGGAAATGATTTGAAAACCGATGATTTGATTTTATGCTGGTCTACCAAAGAAACAGTTTACAAACTCATGTCAACACCCGGACTCTCTTTCAGTGGTGAAATTCATTTGAAGTTACCGGCTACCGGCAGCAAAGGGATTGTTTTAGCCAACGTAAAAGGAAAAGAACTTGAGATTTTTTTTGAGTTGAACTTGGAGTATGCGTTTACTTATTGTTTTCATTAGGTTTTCGGACAAGTGTTTTGTAATCGTATTCCCAACATTTTGTTTTATTAAATTATTGTGCATTATTCATTTTCATTACTGAATGAGATTGAGCGTTTTTAAGATTTGGCTATCACCTAACCATCGAAAATTTTTATCTTTATTCCCTCATTCAGATTTTAGACTTTCAGACTTCAGACATTAGACCTCATGCTTAACACGGCTCTTAAACATACCATCATCAACATCTTGCTGCCTTACAGCCCGGAGAGAGTAAGTGTGTTTGGTTCTTATGCAAGGGGAGAAAGCAAACCCGGAAGCGACTTAGATATTCTTATTAAATTTAAGGAACGCATCGGATTGTTGAAATTAGTGCAGATTGAACAGGAACTATCAGATAAATTAGGTATTGCTGTAGATTTGGTTACAGAGAATGCGCTAAAAAATCAGCGATTGAAAAAAAATATCGAGCAAGACCTGATAACCATTTACGAGTGAAAAAAGAAGACCTGATTTACTTAGACCATATTTTGAACAGCATTGAAAAAATTGCTGAATACGTGAAAGGAGAAGCGAGAATCAAAACTATAATTAATGAATTAGAAAGATAATGAGACTTTAGATTTCAGACTTTAGACAAACTTTTCAACCAACTTTAAACATCAAACTTTAAACTCTAAACTCCAAACTCCCCCCTCCCATGCAAACCACCACCGCCCCCGCAATAATCAGCATCAATAACCCAATAGTCAACAAAGAACTCTACACGATTACCGAACCGACTGATGCCGACCTCCAAAAAACATTCGACACTGCCAAAGCCGTGCAGCAGCGCATCGCGGACATGACCGTGCAGCAGCGTATCGGGGAGATGCTCAAGATTAATGACTTCGTCCTCAAAAACCGCGAGCATATCATTGACCGCATCGTGGAAGAAACCGGCAAGGCGCGCGTGGACTGCCTCACCAGCGAAGTGTTTGAAGTGTGTGACGTCATTGACCACTTCAAGAAAGTGACGCCCAAAATCCTCAAAGACCACCCCACCTCCACGCCCATCTTCCTCATGGGCAAAAAATCAAAAATCGTCTATGACCCGTTAGGCGTCATCCTCATTATCGCCCCGTGGAACTACCCGTTTTACCAGGGCATCGTGCCCGGACTGCTTGCTTTCTTAGCGGGCAATGCCGTCATTTTCAAACCCTCGGAGGTCACCCCCCTCAAAGGATTATGGGAAAAGATGATTGAAGAAAGCGGCTTCATGAAAGACGCCTTCCAGGTGGTCTATGGCGGCAAGGCTACGGGCGCAAGCCTCATTGACCTCAAGCCCGACAAAATCCACTTCACCGGCAGCGTACGCGCGGGACACAAAATCATGGAGCATGCCAGCAAGTACCTCATCCCCGTTGACCTCGAACTGGGCGGCAAAGACCCCAGCATCGTCTTCGATGATGTGGACCTCGAGCGCACCGTCAACGGCATCATGTGGGGTTCGTTCACCAATGCCGGGCAGTCATGTACCTCGCTCGAAAGGTTGTATGTGCAGGACACGATTTACGACAAACTGCTCGCAATGCTCGTGGACAAAACAAAAAAGCTGCGCGTGTCCACGCCCTCCGTCAACTACCGCGACCCCGGCAGTTGCGATGTGGGCGCGGTGACGGCTGAGTTTCAAATCAAAATTATCGAAGACCACATACAGGATGCCGCGCAAAAGGGCGCGAAAATCCTCACGGGCGGCAAGCGCGAACCCGGCTCGCACCACTTCCCGCCCACGGTAGTGGCGGATTGCCACCACGGCATGAAAATCGCCAGCGAAGAAACCTTCGGACCGGTGGTGGCGGTGATGAAATTCAAAACCGAAGAAGAAGCGCTCCGCCTCGCCAACGACTCGCCCTACGGCTTGGGCGCGAGCGTATGGTCAAAAGACCTCAAGCGTGCCGAGCGCGTAGCCCGCAAAATCGTCACCGGCAACGTCAGCATCAACAGCCACATGCTCACCGAAGGCAACCCCGCCCTCCCCTTTGGCGGAGTGAAAGACAGCGGCTTCGGGCGCTACAAAGGCGAAGTCGGCATCACCACTTTCTGCAACAGCAAAAGCATCCTCATTGACAAGCAGGGCAGCACGATAGAGCCGCACTGGTACCCCTTCACCAAAAGCAAATATGAATTGCTGAGCAATCTGATGGACGCCTACTTCTCCCGCTCGAAGAACTGGATAAAATTCGCGGTGAACGGGTTGAAGTTGGATAGTATTGGAAATAAAGAGAAGATAAAATAAAACGTGTCATGCCGGATGAGGCTTTGCGCATTCCGGCATCCCCTGATAAAATGGAAAA
>JBGTCY010000105.1:0-7900 GCA_041748615.1 Chitinophagales bacterium | reverse complement strand
ATTGTAAATCATCGTGCCGACCAAATCAGCAGGCAGCAGGTCGGGCGTGAACTGAATGCGGCTGAACTTGGCGTGAATGGCTTGGGACAATGTTTTGATGGCAAGCGTTTTCGCTAATCCGGGTACGCCTTCGAGCAGGATATGTCCCTGCGCGAGCAAGCCGAGCAGCAACCGTTCCATCATGTATTTCTGACCGACTATATGCTTACCCGTTTCAAGGTGGAGTAATTCCACAAACTCGCTCTCTTTCTGAATTTTTTCATTGAGCGCGCGGATGTCGGTGGCGGGGGAGGGCGATGATTCAGTGGGAGTTTCCATCATGTTTAGTTGAGATTTAATTAATCAGAGGTACGCAAATTTATGGGAAGTGATACGGGAGGCAAGTTAAAAAGTGTTAAGCATTAAAGGTCAGGGTTTTAGGGCGAAAAAATAAAAACAAAATCAAATAGTACCCGCCTTCAATTTTTCGGCATTTTCAGCCACCTGCAACGCAGAAATAAGTTCGTCAACATTTCCGCGCATGATGTCGGGCAGGTTGTAAAGTGTCAGCCCGATGCGGTGGTCGGTGACACGGCTTTGGGGATAGTTATAGGTACGAACTTTGGCGGAGCGGTCGCCTGTTGAAACCATCGTTTTCCTTTTTTTCGCAATCGCATCAAAATGTTCTTTCATCCGCATTTCATAAATACGCGTGCGCAGCCATTTCATGGCAGTATCATTGTTTTTCATTTGTGAACGCTCCTGCTGACATTCTACCACGATGCCGGTGGGAATGTGCGTGAGGCGCACGGCAGATTCTGTTTTGTTTACATGCTGACCACCCGCACCGGATGCCCGGTAGGTGTCGCGTTTAATATCACGGTCATGCACCTGAACATCTACTTCGTCCGGCTCCGGCAGCACAGCAACTGATGCAGCGGAGGTATGCACTCTTCCCTGTGTTTCCGTATCCGGTACGCGCTGCACACGATGAACACCGGATTCGTATTTGAGAATACCATAAACACCTTCGCCTGTCACTTCCGAAATGATTTCCTTGTAGCCACCCATTGTTCCCTGGCTTTCACTCATCACTTCCATTTTCCATCCCTTTGATTCGATGAAACGCTCATACATTTTGAACAGGTCCCCCGCGAAGATGCTTGCTTCATCACCACCGGTTCCCGCCCGGATTTCAAGAATGGCGTTGCGTTCATCTTCGGGGTCTTTCGGCACCAGCATCCATTTGATGTCCTCTTCCATTTTCACTTTTTTCTCCTCCAACTCTTCGAGGTCGGCTTTTGCCATCTGACGGAATTCATCATCTTTTTCATTATTCAGAATCTGCCAGCTTAGCTCGATGTTGCTTAACAGATTTTTAAATTCCTCATAAACATCCGCGATTTTTTCGAGGTCTTTATATTCCTTGCCCAGTTTTTTGTAGCGCGGCATGTCCGCAATCACCTGCGGGTCCGTGAGTTGTTGTCCGATAGATTCCCATCGCTCTTTAATAGAGCGGAGCTTGTCAAGCATGATTGTGTGGCGTGTTTTGAGATTGCAAAAGTATCAGAATGAATATATATCCAATTGATTTTTCCTCAAGACAAATAATCTGTCTTTTTCGATACGTGCAGCGATGGCGTCTTCTCCGGGCAATGGAATTTCATTTGTTGTGAAAGTGAAAAGGTGATAAGAATAGAGTTTCCCATCTTTGAAATAAATGATTTGCTCCTGAATTTTTTGAAAGGAGGTTAACCCTTTTAACGGAATGGTTTTCGAATAGGTGGCGTAAATATCAAAAACAAGGATACCGATTTCGGGGTCGTTGAGGTAAAGCATGTTATCTTTTTCAAGCAGGAAATTTGCCTGGATGGATAGTCCCAACTGAACATTCAGCTCTTCGCTCTCGGTGTAAATGTTCATGCGCTCGTCAATCTTGCGCAGTTTGAAAATAATTTCATCATAAATCCAGATGTTGTTGTCTAACGCGATACAAGCAGCGCCTACTTTGTTGCTGCCCATTTCGAACAGATTGACTCTGCCGGTTTGCGAGAGCGTGTTGTCGAAAATTACAATGGTCGAGTAGTCGGGATAATAGACGAGAATCTTCATAGGGTTATTAGCGCCCACATATGAGATAGTTCCCAACTGCCGGATATTGAAATTAAACAACACGCGCCCCTTGGGGTCCATTTTTACTACATCTTCTTTATGGTCCACGACATAGCTATTCCCCAGTTTGTCGGAAGTAAGCAGCTTGGCGTCATTGAATGGGATGGAATTGATGAGTTCGTATTCCGCAGACTGAATATCTACTGTAAACGCTTCCTCGACACATGAGTTTGGTGACCGGGCGATGATACTTTGATTGAACAGATGCAACAGGCAAATTGTTGTTGCAAGTAACAATCCTTTAAGACTTATAATATTTGATTTCAAGTTTTTCACCGTCAAATTCAGCATAGGTAAAAAAGGTGAGCCAGTCCCCTAAGTTAACAAACCGGCTGTTTTCTTTCAGCAAAAGATTCAACGGGAGATGACGATGTCCGTAAATAAAAAAATCAACATGCCCCTGTTTCAGCATTTCGCGGGAATAAATCATCAGCCATTCGTTTTCTTCTCCTTTAAATGTTTCAATTTCTCCATTGGCGGAAACATAACGGCTGCGCTTCGACCAGAAGTCTGCAATTGCCACGCCAACATCCGGATGCAGCCAGCGGAACAGCCATTGACAAAACCGGTTTTTGAAAACTTTTTTTAAAAATTTATAACCGTGGTCACCCGGTCCTAATCCGTCACCGTGCGCGATGTAGAATTTTTTCCCCTTAATGATTTTTTCTACCGGCTCATGATAAATGGGAATGTTCAGTTCTTTTTCAAAATAATCACGCATCCAAGCGTCATGGTTGCCGGTGAAAAAGTGAAGCGGAATCCCGGCATCAGAAATTTCAGCCAGCTTGCCGAGTATTCTTGTGAATCCCTTGGGGACGACTTTGTTGTATTCAAACCAAAAGTCAAACAAGTCGCCTACAATGTAAATTTCTTCGGCTTGCGGAGCGATTTCATTCAACCATTTCACCAATAATTTTTCGCGCTGTAAACTATCGGCATGATTGGGAGTGCCGAGATGCGCATCCGATACAAAGAAGATTTTTTTATTCACTCGATGGTTGACGACTGCTCAAACTGATGAACAGCCAATCGGCTAAAATACAAAATATCTGTTATGTCGTGGTTTCACCCTTTACCGGTTCTTAAGGTTGCTCCGTAGCGGAAGATAACGAAGTGTTTCCGTCCGGTGTTACCGGTTTTTCATTCACCGTGACATCAGTCGAACCCTCGCTTTTTTCATTTTCGTCAAACAAATGCTTTAGTTCGTAAGGTCGTTTGCCAATCAGCCTTTCAAGGTCGTGTTTGTATAAAATTTCTTTTTCGAGCAATTCTTTCGCGAGCGCTTCCAACTCATGTCTTTTGTCTTTGAGCAAATTGATGGTTCTTTCAAAACACTGGTCAATCAACTTTTTCACTTCTTCATCAATCATCTTGGCAGTGTCTTCCGAATAAGGTTTATTAAATGAGTATTCATTATTCGGGTCATTGTAGGAAACATAACCGATTTTTTTATTCATGCCGTAAATGGCAATCATCGAAAATGCCAGTTTGGTGATGCGTTCCAAATCGTTTTGAGCACCGGTGGTGATTCTGCCGAAAACTAACTCTTCGGCAGCGCGTCCGCCCAGTGTCATACAGATATTATCAATAAGTTGTTCGGTAGAATAGAGGTATTGTTCCTTGGGCAGATATTGCGCGAAACCTAAAGCGGCAACACCGCGCGGAATAATAGAAACTTTCACCAGCGGGTCAGCAAATTCCAGGAACCAGCCGCAAATAGCATGACCAGCTTCGTGATAAGCCACCACTTTTTTTTCTTCAGGTGAAATGAGTTTGTTTCTCTTTTCCAAACCACCAATGACACGGTCAATAGCGTCATTAAAATCAATCATTTCAATTGCCTTCTTGTTTCTGCGCGCTGCAATCAACGCGGCTTCATTACACACGTTTGCGATTTCAGCTCCCGCGAATCCGGGCGTCATGGTCGCTAATTTTTTCGCATCCACTTCTTTTGCGATTTTAAGCGGTGGACGCAGATAGACTGCGAAAATCTGTTCTCTGCCCACGAGGTCGGGCTTGTCAATCGAGATGGTGCGGTCAAACCTGCCGGGGCGAAGCAAGGCGCTGTCCAACACATCCGGGCGGTTGGTAGCCGCCATGATGATGACTCCTGCATCGGTAGCAAATCCATCCATTTCCACCAGCAACTGATTGAGGGTGTTTTCGCGCTCGTCATTTCCCTGCACGATGCTTCTGCCACGCGTTCTGCCGATGGCGTCAATTTCATCAATGAAGATAATACAGGGTGCTTTTTCCCTTGCCTGTTTGAACAAATCACGCACACGCGATGCGCCAACTCCCACAAACATTTCCACGAAATCTGAACCGGAAATTGAAAAGAAGGGCACTTTCGCTTCACCGGCAACCGCTTTTGCCATCAATGTTTTGCCGGTGCCCGGAGGACCTACCAGAATCACGCCTTTGGGAATTTTGCCGCCCAACGCGGTGTAGCGTTGCGGATTCTTCAGGAAATCCACGATTTCCATGACTTCTTCCTTGGCTTCATCCAAGCCGGCAACATCTTTAAAGGTGACCGTGACTTTTGAATTTTCATCTACCAGCAACGCTTTTGATTTTCCGATGTTGAACAACTGACTTCCCGGACCACCGGCAGCTCCGCTCACCCTGCGCATGATGAAAATCCAAATGGCGACAATGATGATAATCGGCAACATCCACCCCAGCAGGTCGCGCGACCAGTCCCGTCTCTTCGAAAATTTGATGCTCACACGGTCTTCTTCGGAAAAATCATTTTGGATTTTATCCATTTCCTGCTGAAAATATTCTACCGAACCGATTGTGAACTGATAGTGAGGTCCTTTGTTTTCGCCCCCCCAGGGAGTGGCTGCCACATCTTTATATTTTTCGTTTTTAAGGCGGTCTTCTTTGATATACACCTCAACAATTTCACCATTGACCACCACCAATTCGGCAACGTCATGGCTGCGCAGCATTTCCTGTTCGAAGGCGCGAAAATCCGTATCCTTGAGAGTAGGTCTGAAGCTGAAAAACTGCAATCCCAGCAACAGGACGGCAATTAACGCGTAGATCCAATAGTAGCTGAACTTAGGAGTTTTGGGAAGCAGTTTCTGAGGATTGATTTTCTCTTTTTTCTGCTCCGGAGCCTTTTCTTCCGTTTTTTGTTTGTTCTCGTTTTCCATTTACTTTTTATACATGTTCGGTTCTTTTGGCATCATGCCACAAATCTTCCAATTGGTAAAACTCCCTTTTTTCCTTTAAAAAAATATGCACAACCACATCGAAATAATCCAGCACAACCCATTCGCTGTTTCCAAAACCTTCCGAATGAAGTGGTTTTTCATTCAATGCCAATCTTGTTTTTTCAATCACATTTTCAGCAATCGCTTTCACCTGTACGCGCGAAGTTGCATGGCAAATAATAAAAAAATCAGCCACCGCGTCATCAGTTTTTCTTAAATCAAGACTAACAGTTTCTTCCGCTTTTTTATCCAAAACCGCTTCTACGATGACATCACGCAGTAATGAAAGTTTTGGTGTTTTCTTAGCCTTTGGTTTGGCTTTGAGAGTTTTTGTGCTCAAATATTTATGTTGTCTTTTTTAATTGATAGCTTTCAGAGATTAACAGCCAATTCGGCAGATGCCGGGGGAGATTGATTGTTATAAATGAATACTATTTTTTTATAAAATTTAAAGTTAGCAAAATCTTTTAACCTTATGGTTAACAATGTCGCTGTCGGTAAGGTTTTTATCCATCTCAAAATCATTGACTCCACTAACGCTTACGCGCGGCAACTGTTGTCAAAAACCAAGCCAGCGGAAGGAACTGTCATTTTTGCTGATGAACAAACTTCAGGAAAAGGACAGTTAAACAAACACTGGGAAAGCGAAGCCGGTAAAAATCTGACTTTCAGCGTCATTCTTTACCCGGATTTTCTAAACACAACCCGCATCCATGCACTCAGCCAGGCAGTTAGCCTTTCGCTGTTGGATTTTTTTCATTCTTTTCAAATATCCACTACTATCAAATGGCCCAACGATATTTACGAACAGGATAAAAAGCTTGCCGGAATTCTGATTGAAAACGCGCTGGTGAAAGAAAACCTCAGTTATTCAATTATCGGAATCGGCATCAATGTGAATCAAACCGTTTTTAATCCCGAACTGCTTAACCCTGTTTCAATGAAATTGATTCAGCAAAAAGAATTCGAATTGAAACCATTGCTCGAAAGCTATTTTCCGTTTTTAGAAAAAAGGTATTTCGAATTGAAAGCCGGAGAAGATGTCAAAATGAAACAAGAATATCGCTCCAATCTTTACGGCTTAATGGAAAAAAGAACTTTTGAAACCGCTCAAAAAAAGTTTGAAGGAATGATTACCGGAGTTGATGCAAATGGAAGGCTGATGATTGAAACAGATGAGGATGTCTTGAAGTTCTCAACGAATGAAGTGGTTTATTTGTAAAAATCATAATTATGAAAATGTAAATTCTTCAGGTGTATGACAAATTGCACAGTTGACATTTCGGCTTTATGCCGGAATCCACTGCTGATTGCAAACCCATGGGGATGCCGTCCCGATAAAAAAATCGGGAGGCATGACACTAATTAGCATTGATAGTTCCATATTTATTCCCATTTCAGCACACTTTCGCAACTTTGTGAAATAGTAAACTTCAATTTTCGTTGTTATTCACGCTCATGCAAAGATTCACCCTCTTCTCTCTGTTGATTTTTTCTTCTGCCGTCTTCGGACAAATTCCGTTGGGCATCGGTGAATGGAGAACGCATGTGCCTCACAGGAATGCCACCAGTGTTACGGATGCGGGAGACAGGGTGTATGTTTCCACCAACGTATTCTTTTTTTCTTTTCACAAATCAAACAGGGAAATTCAACGCTTTGATAAAATCACCGGATTGAGTGATGTGGGCGTCAACTTAGTGCGTTTTAATCCATTTAATCAAACCCTGCTGGTGGCTTATGAAAACACCAACATTGACCTGATTCAGAACAATACGATTATTAATATTTCCGACATCAGGCGCAAACTCATGGTAGGAGAAAAGCGGATTAATCATGTCTATTTCGAAGGAAACTTCGCATATTTATCCATGAGTTTCGGGGTGGTGATTCTCGATATGAGCAAGCGGGAAATCAGCGATACCTGGTATATCGGGTTGAATGGCGATGATGTGCGTGTGAATGCGTTTACCGCTGATGAAGACCGCTTCTATGCCGCAACGCAGGAAGGTTTGAAAACCGCAAACCGCAACGCTCCGAATCTTGCCAACTTCAACGAGTGGAGTCTGGAGGCTGGACTGCCTGTCAGCCAGGCATTCCACGCGGTGCATTTCAATGAGAAGATTTACGTGAATGTGAGAGACACCTTGTTTGAATTTGACGGCAGCAACTGGAATTATTTTTACGCGCAGCAGCAATGGAAAATTGAAAATGTCATTGCCGATGATAACAACATGATTATCACGGAATCCAGCGAAACGGCAAGTTATAACGGCAGAATCGGCTATTTGAATACAAACCTGACTTGTTGCAATTATTACAACAACCCGCTCATCAGATTGCCGCTTGATGCCGCTTTTGATGAACAAGGCACGCTGTGGGCGGCTGATTTTCTGGAAGGGTTGCTGGAAATCAAAAACAACTCTTTTAATCCCATTTTTCCGAATGGACCTGGCTCAGAGCGCGTACAGAATCTGGCTGCACACAAAGGAAATGTATGGGTAGCGCCTGGCGGTGTGGACGAACGGCG
>JBGTCY010000104.1:0-15620 GCA_041748615.1 Chitinophagales bacterium | reverse complement strand
GTGTGGACCCGACATGGAATCATTTGTTTAACAGGGACGGATTTTTTTCGTTTTCACAAAACTGGTGGGGTTCTTTTAATGAATATTCAGGAATCAATAAATTAGTGGATTTGCTGAGCATCTTTGAGGTGGCAGTGCATCCTTCGGGCAATCCTGTTTATTTCGGTTCGTTTTGGGGAGGGTTGTTGGAAATCAATAATGGCGCTTATCAACTCTATGACACGACCAACAGCAGCCTGCAAAAAGCGGTAGGCGACCCCTCGCGTATCAAAGTCACCGGGCTGGCTTTTGACCGCGATGAAAATCTCTGGGCGGCAAATTTCAATACCATTCAATCCATTTCCGTCAGAAAAAAAGACGGCACCTGGAAATCGTTTCAACCCATTCCGATTATTGACGGGGGGCTTGTTTCGCAAATCATCGTGGATGATTTCAATCAAAAATGGTTCATCATCCCCAAAGGCAACAGCCGGGGCGTGATGGTTTTCAATCATGGCGCGACCATCGAAAACACCAATGATGGCGATAAGTATATCCAGTTGAGGGCGGGAGGAAACGGCAATCTGCATACCAGTGAGGTGTTGTGCCTTGTAAACGACCTTGATGGTCAGATTTGGCTGGGAA
The DNA here is from genome assembly GCA_041748615.1 of Chitinophagales bacterium. Taxonomy (GTDB): domain Bacteria; phylum Bacteroidota; class Bacteroidia; order Chitinophagales; family CAIOSU01; genus JBGTCY01. The sequence goes on along the minus strand of JBGTCY010000104.1, from coordinate 14,996 downwards.
CCGCTGAGGGAATTTCTGTTTTTTATTGTCCGGGCGCCATCTTTGACGGATGCCAGGCGCAGCGCATCATTGTGACGCAGGATGGCGTGGCGGGCTATCTGCTCGAAGGAGAAAGTGTGAACGCCATCGCGGTGGATGGAGCCAACCGCAAATGGGTGGGCACCAACAGCGGAGTGTTTGTGCTTTCACCGGACGGTTCCACCGAAATCGCTTACTACAACGTGGACAACAGCCCGTTGCTTTCCAATAATATCACTGCCATCGCGATGGACGACATGACCGGTGAAGTTTTCATCGGTACGGAAAAAGGTATTATCTCCTATCGCGGGGAGGCGGTGCGGGGGGAAGAAATACACTCGAACGTGCTGGTGTTCCCCAACCCCGTGCGCCAGGATTATGAGGGTCCCATCGCGATAAAAGGTCTTGCGAATGACGCCACTGTGAAAATCACGGATGTCAGGGGAAATCTTTTTTATGAGACAACTTCCTTTGGAGGACAGGCGGTGTGGGATGGGAGAAATTATCATGGCGAACGCGCTAAAACCGGAGTGTATCTTGTTTTTTCTTCCAACCGTGACGGCTCTTCCACACACGTAACAAAACTGCTCATCATCAACTGATTTTTTTCAAAGAAAAATCAATCCCGTTTTTTTATACCATCCGCTTTTTTCATCTTTAATCAAATTTTGATACCCTCTTGCGACAATTCCACTGGAATTTTTTCATGCTCATTCTTTTATTGCCGGTTCTGTTTGTCAATCATCATGACTGGCACAACTGGGGCGGTGACTTTGCGCAATACATCGCCCAGGCGAAAAATTTAGTGGAGGGCTCACCGGTTCAAAATACCGGCTACATCTATACGATTTATAATGCCGGTCTTGCACCGCCTTCCTATCCGGTTGGTTTTCCAATCATCCTGATGCCTGTATATGCACTGTTTGGTTTAAACATCAGCGCGTTTACTTTTTATATGTCGCTGATGATGTTCGTGGCGGGCATGATGTTTTTTATTTTTTTGAAAAAACATTTTCCGCTTCCTTATGCCGCAATGCTGACATTGGTTTTCATTTACAATCCCTGGATGATGGAGTTCAAGGAACAAATCTTGTCGGATGTTCCCTTCCTGATATTTTTTCTCGCTTGTTTCATCCAGATGGAAAAAAGCGTGTTTTCAGTTTCAAAAGCGCTCGTTGCCGGTGTGTTGGCAGGGATGATGATTTCAATCAGAGAAGTGGGTTTGTTTTTTCCCGTTGCCATAGCCGCAACTGGGATGTCGCATTTTTTTCTTGGAAAAATTTCCGGGCGCGTTTTATTTCATGCCGTGTTAACGATTATCATCGCTGTGCTCATTTACCTGTTGCTGAATAAATGGTTGTTTCCCGCTGCGACATCAGAGGGATATTTGAAACAATTCAATTTCAGCAACCTTTGGTTTTTTGTTCAAAGAAACCTGCATCTCAATTTTGAATACCTGCGCGAATTTCTTTCCGGGCAGGAAAATCCTCCGGTCTGGAAATTGATTTTCAGCTACGCACTGATGTTGTTGGCGTTAGCCGGATTTTTGACGCAATTGATGAGAAAAGGGTGGGGGCTGATGGAATTTTCATTCGTTGTTTACATTGCTTTGATTTTTTCTTTTCCCTTTTACCAGGGATTCCGGTATTTATTGCCGATGCTGCCGTTTTTTATTTTTTATTTAATGAAAGGAATTGAGTTGCCGGTTCGGCTATCAAGCGTAAATCATAATTATGTGATTGCCTTTCTCACCGTGATTTTTGCAATATTCTATTTACCGGAAAATCTACGGCTTCACCAACAGCGACATGTTCCTCGGTGGAGTCCTGATGAACCTTTTTCGAAGGAAGGACTGCACTACATCAAAGCAAATCTTCCGGATGACGCGGTGATATTGTTTGAAAAACCCCGTGTGCTCGCGCTGTTCACCGGCAGAAAAAGTCTCACTTTCGCAGCGAATCCTGCTGATGCCGAAGCATTGCTGCGTGATTTCCGGGTGGATTATTTTGCGGAAAGTTTATCACTCTATAATGAGGTGTACCGGCAATTTCTCGACCATTTCAATGAAAAAAGTGAAGTCTGGAGAAATGAGGAATTTGTCATTTATAAAAACGAAAGATAAAGGAGCAGTTTTAAAAATTTATTCTTTTAATTGCCTCATCCGCCTTCTCCAAAAGGGAAGAGATAAAAGGCAATTTTTAGAACTGCCAAAAGGGTCAACCAATTATTAATTACTTCAACCTGTTCGTTTGAATATTCATAAAAAATCCGGAATTCTTTCCTTTTTGATAAAAGGGAATCTCTCGGTTTGGACGATTCGGATTTGTGCGATAATCACTTTGAGTCTGGCAGTTCATAAAAGCTGGATTGGAGAGGATGGTAAAAAATGGCAAACCATTATTTCCAGTGATGGCAGCGGTTACTATGCCTACCTGCCGGCAATTTTTATTTATCAGGATTTAACCTTCATTGAAAATGCGGCAGCGGAAAACAAACTCTCTGATTCTATTGAAAAAACTCCGGGTTATTTAATTACCCGAGACAATGTAACAGTCAACAAATATTTTCCCGGAGTAGCATTGCTGTGGTTTCCGTTTTTCCTGCTCGCTTGTCTGCTGACATTTATCACCGGAAATGAAATGACGGGATATTCATTTTTCTTCCAGATAATGATGAGCGTCTCCGCAATTTTTTATGTTTTTTTCGGATTGAATTGTTTGCGAAAATTTTTATTGCAGGAAAAAATTTCGGATTCAATTATTGCCTTTGTTCTCGCAGCAATTTTATTTGGAACCAATCTTTATTACTACACGGTAATTCAACCGGCTATGTCACATGCCTTTTCGTTTGCCATGATAGCCGCTTTTTTATTCATGATTCAAAAAAGCATCGGCACATTAAGGCTGAAAGATATTGTTGCAGCTGCGTTCCTGCTTGGGATTATCATTACGATTCGCCCGGTAAATGTGATGATTTTACTTGCTGTTCCGATGGTTGCTGGAAATCAGACTTCGTTGAAGCGATTCATTGTCAAACTGCTGAGCACGCCTAAAACTTTGTTGTTGTCATTTTTAGGGTTCTGCGCTCCTGTTTTGCTCATTCCCGTATTGTTATGGGTTCAAACAGGAAGTCCGTTTTATTGGTCTTACCAGGGCGAAGGATTTTATTTCGGTGATCCGCGCGTCAGGGAGGTTTTGTTTAGTTTTCGCAAAGGATTATTCATTTTTACACCCCTTTGTTTTCTTGCGATTTTGGGATTATTTCCGCTTTATAAAAAAAATCCTTTTCGCGCGGCAGCCTTTATTTTATTTTTTGCTGTCATCACGTATGTGATTTCATCCTGGTGGCAATGGTATTATGGCGACAGCTTCGGTCACCGCGCTTTTATTGATTTTTATGCTGTGTTCGCGCTGCTTCTCGCGCTGCTTTTGGGAACCATCCAGTCGTCTCATTTCAAAATATTTGTATTCACTGTGACGACAGCCTTAATCGCACTCAACCAGGGTCAGGCATACCAGTATGAACATTTCATCCTGCACCGTCATGCGATGAATTTTGAAAAATACAAGGAAGTCTTTTTGAAAATCGCGAAGGAACATCGCTACACAATTCATGGCGAACTTGACGCGCCTCCCTTTGGGAAGTTGGTGCCGTTTCATTTTTTTGAAAATGATTTTGAAACTGTTTCATCAGAATGGGATAATTCAGTTGTCGTTGAAAACAAAGACGCATTTTCCGGAAAATATGTTTCGCTGTATCATGAAGGAATTGAATACGGAAACACATTCACCAGCGTGATGGACTCATCCTGGATAACGAAACGTCCGATGTTTGTGAGTGCGTTTTTGATGAAAAAAGAGTTGGAACTGAATGCCTGCCGCAACGCGCGGCTTGTTATTTCAATTGAAGACTCCTCCGGGAAAACAATTTACTGGAATGGAATTTATCTGAATGAACTGCCCTCCAAAAAAATCAACGAATGGCGACTCACTCAAGGACAATTTTATTTTCCGGTTCAAACTAAAGTCGGAAACATTCTCAAGTGTTACATCTGGAATCCCGAAGGAGGAAATTTCATGATTGACAACCTCAACATCCGGTTTTACAAAGTATATCCGAGCCATCATCATGCGGGTTTTGATTCTTATCTCCTGCGATAAAATTTTACGTATTAATTTTCATCCCGCATGCTCCACAAAACCAAAGGTATCGTTCTGCACACCATCAAGTTTACCGACAGCAGTATCATCACTAAAATTTACACGGAAGATTTCGGACTGCAATCTTACATTGTGAATGGCGTGCGAACCGCCAACGGAAAAACCAAAGCCTCGCTTTTCAGCCCGCTGCAAATCCTCGATTTGGAAATTTACCGCAGGGAAAATAAAAACCTGCAACGGCTGAAAGAATTCCGTCCGGCTTTCATTTATAAAAGCATTCCGTTTGATGTGCTGAAATGTTCCATCACGCTTTTTCTTGCCGAGGCGTTATATAAGAGCATTCGTGAAGAAGAAACCAATCACACGCTCTATTCATTTATCGAAGCTTCGCTGCTTCAGTTGGATGAAGCGCCTTATGCCGACAGCAATTTTCATTTGTGTTTTCTGCTGCAACTCGCGCAGCATATCGGCTTTTCTCCTTCATCGGGCAGCGGTGAATATTTTGATTTGAAAGAAGGGGCTTTTACCGATGATATTCCCGCGCATCAATATTTCATCGGCTTACCGCACAGCGACTTTCTGCTCAAATTATTAACTGAAGAAAACCATATCGCGATGTCACTCGCGGAGAGAAACACGCTGCTTGAAAACATCCTGCTTTACTATTCGCTTCATTTGCAGGATTTCAGAAAATTATCTTCTCATCATGTGCTGCATGATGTGCTGGAGGGATTGAGTGTTGCATAGAAGGGACAGGGGACACGGGGCATGGGACAGGGGTAATCATCAGCAATTAGACTTTAGATGTTAGATAAATAGGAATGTCATTCGGAAGTGCGTCTTATTCAATTCCTCGCTTCATAAAAAACCCGGGAGCGAACCAGCTGAAAATCAGAAAAATTGAGACCAGGAAAAATAACGTGAAGGAAAAAATCAAAGCGGGTTTCACATGAACGGCATTGTATTGAAATCGCACTTCGTTTTTTCCCGAAGGGAGATTAATTGTAAGAAATGGAATCGCAGTTTCTATCAGCGGAACTTCTTCATCATTGACAAAAGCCTGCCAGCCTTCGTACCTGCTTTGTAAAAGCGTCAACCGCGCATCTTGATTTGTTGAAACGGATACATGGAAAGTATTCGGATTGAAGAAGGTTGGTTTTATTTGGTAGCTGTCATCTCCCTCAATGAAAAAGAGTGGTTTCTGAAATGTGGAGGCGCTTTCGGGTGAATCATAAAAATCCATGAAACTGGTCAGATAAAATGAGTTGGAACCGTGATAGCCGATTTGTTTCATGAAAATATTGTGATTGTACCACGAGGGATAAAGCCGTTCGTCATAGGCGGGCACGGTATGGATGGGCTGAAGCACAGGCAAAGGAAATCCTTTCGGCATTTCAGAAAATCGTTGATGATAAGTCTTTGTGCGCACTTCTGAAAATGCTGTTGCCGGAACACTGAATTGTGTGTTCAGTAATAATTCAACCGAAGTAAACAGTAACAATCCCCATAGCAGTGTTTGTACTTTTTTTATTCTGAAAAACAGCGCTGCAAGAAGCAATAAAAACGAAAGTTGAACAAGGCTTTGAATCGCGATGCGCTGTTCGAAAGTGCTCTTGTCAAAAAACTTTCGATAGGCATTGATATCAAACAAGGCGGGAAACTTTACAAAATAATCAGCGCGCGGGAGGTAATAAAAATGAAAAGTGGTGACAATCAGCGCAACGAATAAAACGATGGGCAGAAAATATTTTTTCAAAGAATCTCCCGCTTCCTGAATTTTATTCAGCGCCAAAGCACCGGCAACAAGAAAGCCAAAAATGAAAAATGCGCGGAAAATGCTGGGGAAGCGGAACGTATCCATCATGGGAACATAATGAAACAAAAAAGCTCGCACCGGAGTGTGCTCGCCAAATGCAACCAACAGGCAGACAATGCCGAACAACAGGAACAAACGTATTTTCCAATCCTTTAAAAAAAGAAAACTAATCACTGCGGAAAACAGGGGAATCAAGCCGAGATAGACATTCAGCATGGAGAGGTCGGAGAGAAAAGAATGGTCATCCCGCGCAACCGAAAAGGGAAACAACAATGAAATCAATGCTCTTGGCGGAAACGGTCCTTCCAGCGCTTTCGCCAGTGACAAACCATCAGCACGGGAACAATGCGGGAATACTTCAAAAAATGAAATGAGATAACCGGAAGCCAAAACCGCAAATACGCCAAACATTGCTCCTTGCAGAAAAATATAACGAAACAGGTTTCTGTAATTTTTGCTTTTAATGAGCCGGAAAAAATAAATCAGGAACACCACCACCAAAAAATAATTAAGTATTACCATGAAAATCGGGTAACCGCCCGTGAGCATCAGCATCATAAAAAATCCCGCTGCTACCGCGTGATACAGCTTCAGCGTTTCCGACAAGCGGAAATAATGATGGACGACAAAAGGCAACCAGGCTAAGGCTATCAGCCACGTCAGATGTTGCGCATTGTTGACAAAAACTCCGCAACATTGATAGGCGATGCTGAACAACAGGGCGACCGGTGTTCTGATATTCATGCCTTTCAGCAACACAAAAAATCCTACCCCCGCGATGGCGATGTGGAAGATGAAATCAAAATTCATTGTGTAAACATCATAGCCGCGCACAACGGCAAGCAGCCAGGTGACAGGATACCAGAAAGCGCTTTGCGGGTCGGCATGAAAGGGCCAGCCTAATTGCAGAAACGGATTCCACGCGGGCAAAACTCCTTCACGTAAACTTTCGGAAATGAAATAACGATAAGGGAAAAACTGTTCAAGGTTGTCCCACTTCAGCGTGTAAAAGAAAAGCCCGGCTTGCCAGTAAGCGAGAAACGGAAAGAAAAAGACGAAGAGTGATGCCGGTATCCGGTCAAGAAGTTTTGCGATTGAATTCATGCGTGAACATGGAATTTTTCAATTCCTTTTTCATTTACCTTCAGGCAATTTGATTGGCAAACAAAGCTACAGAAAAGACTTTTATCACTACCTTAGCTTCCTGCCTCATTAATTACATGATGAAGTGTTTTCGCAAAATTTTCCTGCCGGTTTCTCTCAGCGTCCTTTGGGCGGTTGTTTCAGCAATTTCCGTTTTTTATCATATTCACCGCACCGAAGGAAAAGTCATCACTTGGGATGCTTATGGCTATTACCTCTACCTTCCGGCATTTTTGAAATATGCAGATTGGGAAGAATACAATTTTGTGAAGGAGCATCATGAGCGTTATCGCTTCTCAGCCAATATTTACCAGATTCACAAAAGCCCGATTGACAAATGGACACCCACCTACCTCTATGGGATGTCATTAATGTATCTGCCTTTTTATCTTGTTGCTGACGGCATCGCGAAAATCACCGCCTATCCTGACGATGGACTATCCCCACCTTATCAATGGAGTATCATCACGGGAGCATTGGTGTATGGTTTTTTTGGACTGCTGCTGCTTGCTCAACTCCTGACAAAAATATTTAATCAGCGTAGCGCTTTTTGGGCGCTGATGATTTTTCTTTTCGCGAGCAATTATGCCTACTATGTCATTTCGTTGCCCGCTTCCCCTCATGCGCAGTTGTTTTTCATTTACAGTTTATTACTCTGGCTGACCTGGCGCTTCTTTGAAAAACCTTCGTTGTTCACAGCATTTCTCATCGGGTTATCTGCCGGAATCCTGACTTTGTCAAGACCGAGCGAAATCATCTGCATCCTGATTCCGCTCATCTACGGATGGTCAAAAGGCAAACCTGCCTGGAAGTTTCCCGTTCATTTTGTCGTGGCGGGAATCACGATGGTTCTGATGCTGATTCCACAATTATTGCTATGGAAATCCGCGACCGGTCAATGGCTGTATAATCCGTATCCCTTCTCACCGGATTGGCTGCGTCCTCATGTCATTGATGGCTTGTTCAGCTACCGAAAAGGATGGTTTGTCTATACTCCGGTCATGCTGTTGTCAGTCGCGGGATTCTTCGTTCCGTTATTCCGGAAAAGCAATTGGTTTTATGCGACACTGATTTTTTTTCTGCTGAATATCTACTTGGTTTTCGCCTGGCCCATGTGGTGGTACACTTCCAGTTTCGGAATGCGCGCGTTGGTACAGTCGTATCCGGTGGCGCTCATTTCATTCACGGCAGCGGTTTATTTTATCCTTCAAAAAAATGATTTAGTAAAAACCGTTTTCATCCTGCTTGCGATTTTTCTTTCCGCGTTGAATCTTTTTCAAATCTGGCAATATGAACAACGCATCATCCCGTTAGATGAAACCACAAAAAAATATTACTGGAAAGTGTTTGGTGAAACAAAACCGGACAAAATGCGCTATCAGTTTTTGGATAACGAATTTGAAATGCCGAAGAATAAAACATTCGACTGTGTGACACTGGGTGAATGTTTGACTGAGCCGGGAGATGATGCCATGTTTGTTCAGGATACATGGGGAGCGCTCTGCAATCGGGAAATGGAATTTTGTGTTGGCGTGAGTTACCACACCGGCATAAACCAAAACACGAAAAGTAAAAAAGTCTGGTTAGTCGCGGAAGGCAGTTACCTGCAATTATCTGAAAAGTATGGCGACTGGGATTATGCCCGTTTGGTTGTTACCATTGAAAAAAACGGGGAAAATCTCTTTTGGCGGGGTATCAGATTGCAACAGTTGACTTCGGTGAATGTCTGGCAACCGTTCCGGTTTGAATTTGAAACAGACTGGCACGAAGAAGCCAATATCAGCGCGTACATCTGGAATATCGGTCCGGATAATTTGCTGTTGCATGAATTGAAATTATCCGCTTGTGTTGAGAGCAGGTGATTGTTTTGTTGCAGAAAAATAAACTTGATAGCCGGGCAACTGCACAAATATTCTAAAACTCCACTTTCATCCCAAACCGCAACCCCCATTTCGCAATCATGGGCGCATCACGGTAGGTGAGCCGCCAGAGAACATCCACTTCGAAGAGTCTGAAAATATTTTCGATACCGAAACCAACTTCCGTGTAAGGTTTTGGAAAAGGAATGATGAAAGTATTCAGTGCGTTTGCCGATTTATTTTCATCGGTCATTGTGCCGATAAGGGCATTGGCAAAAATGATTTCGCGCCATTTCAGCTTGCGGATGCCGGGTATTTTATTCAGAAAAAATCCTTCAAAATGATGCCTGACCTGGAGTGCAGCATATAAATCCGTCACAAATTCGAATTCATTCATCATGTTAAACGCGTAGCGGTTGTAGAAAAATGTTTCATTGCCCTGATGCACATTCAGCAGCAGGTAAGGCAGACTTCCAATCACTTTGCCGCCTGTGAGCGTCAGGTAAAACCTGCCGATGGGATTGACGGGAAAGTTATCCAGTAATGCCATCTCTACTTTATGATAGTTGAATTCGCTGCCGATGATGTCGCTCAATCCGAGGGTGTACCACAACAACAAGGTCGGATATTTGGTGCCGAGACTGATGCGCGTGAAATCACTGTTAATATATTTTTCCCGGTAGGCAAATCGCGCTCTGAATGTCGCTTCCGTGGTGACAATAGCGGTGGCGGTGTCCGGAAATGAATTATCGTTTTTAGCCAGGTATTGAAACGGAAACTGAGGCGTCAGATTCCGGTGTTGCAGCGAGATGCGGTTGGAATATCCAATCTTCCATTCCTTTTCATAATAGACGGTTCCCTGTCGGATGTAACTCAGTTTTTGAGGTACGTTACGTCTGACGTAGCCGGTGAGTAAATTATCTTGTGTGAACTGAGCGGGGCTGTTGCTGCGCAGCGTCAGGTCGTTCATAAAATCCGCTCCGATAATGTGTCGCGGGTCTTTTTTAATCACCACCAGAATATCACCACCGTATTTGAATTGTTTGTCCCATAACCCATAAGCGCCATAAGCGCCAAGCCTCACCCGTTCGCTCATTTTTCCGGTGGTGCGAATGCCGAATTTAAAACGATGCCCTTCCACCACATTCGGGCTATAAACCGAAAGAATCGGTCCGATTTCTATTTTTCCAAGTGGATAATAGCCGGTTGCCACCATTTGAAAAACATCCACCCACGTTTGAAATGCTTTGGTATTTTTCAGCGAATCCACCATTTCATACACACCGGTTTCGTTCAGCGTTAATTCCTCATGACGGTTTTCTTTCCAATAAATTTCATCCATTTTAAACGCTTGTTCATCAACCACGATATCCACTCTTGTCGCGAAGAAATTTTCAATATCCGGGCGGTTGATTTCAAAATTTCTGAATGAAGCGGTTTTCCTGCCGATGACGCCAATCATATTTTCCGTCATTTTAAAGCGCACTACAATTTTGTCTTTCGCAAGCATCCACAACGTGTCGCTCACCCGCGCGAATTGCTGATAGACACTGATTTTGTCAATGAAATTCACATTCACATGGTCTGATACTTCCATGCTCACCTGTTTCACCGCGAAGGTGGAATCCGCCACCCACATGTCGCCCAGGAAGGTGAACGCGCCTTTTGTTTTCGGAGAAAAAGTCATCTTGTAGCACCACCATCCGTCAATGTAAGCGCTGTCCACGAGGTAGTAATTGTAAAAAGTCAGCCCGTTGTCATTTATCGGACTAGTGAAGTTTTTATAAAAAAGCGTGAGCCAGTTGTCATATACATTTACTTCCTGGTACATGGAACCGAGAAATTGAGAAAGACTTTCACTCTCTAAACCGGATTGCTTGGAGGCTTTAATGATTTCACGCTGCTGCCGGGGATTACTGCGATAATAATAATCGGACAAGGTTTCGGTAAGGAACACCGGCAAAAAAGGTTTGTCCTCAGTGATGCTATCAATGCGTTCGAAAACAAACTGAAATGGGCGCATCACTTTCCTGTCCTGAAATTTTCGGTTCCAGTCATATAAATCCAACTCCACCTTGTTGTAAGACTCATAATTGTAATTCTCCAGCGTGCGGTTGCTGTTGCGGGGTTTGTTTTTAATGATGTTGCGCAACAGCGCGTGTGCCGGATTTTCTGTTGGTCGAATAACGATTTCCTGCAAACTCACTTCTGCCCGTTCCATTTGAAAATTGATGGTTTGCTCGATAGCGTTTTTTAAAGGCTTTTTTATCAATTCATAACCAAGACTTGACGCGACTAACGAATCCGCGTAAATAGGGCTTTCAAAAGAAAAATATCCTTCGAGGTTGGTAATCGTACCGGTTGTTTTTCCGTCAAGGTAAATATTGACAAACGGAATCGGTTCGGTTGATACGGCATCAATCACTCGCCCCTGAATGCGGTAGGATTGTGCTTCAGTTGTGAGCGGGCAAAAGCAGACACAAGCCGCCAATGCAGCAAAATAAAAATATGAATGCCCTGCCATTATCAATAGCTTCACGACCTTGATTGAACGATAAATAAAGAGAAAAGTTTAAATATTCAGTTGGGGTATAAATTTAACAGACAAAGAAGTGGACATTAATGATGGATTTCAACAGACTGATTATAAATGATGCACACAACATGGAACCTTGTTTTGTACAAAAAATTCACAGCCAGCGAATTCATTCCTTATCTTCGCCAGTAATAAAAAAATCAAACATGAAGCTGATTATATCCTGTCTTTTTGCCGCCTGCCTTTGGGTTTCCTGTAACAATGGAAAAGCGGATGCCGAAAAATTAACGCCCACTGAAGGAGGAAAATATTATGGCGGAGTTTTAAAGGTCAATGAAGTGGAATTTTTCCGCAGCCTTTTTCCGCTGAATGTAACGGAGGTAAGCAGCCACCGCATTACCAACCAGATTTATGAAGGGTTGGTCACTTTTGAACAAAAAGACTTGACCGTCAAACCCTGCATTGCGGAAAATTGGGAATTAGATGAAACGGGAACCATCTATACATTTCACTTGCGTAAAGGAGTTTTTTTTCATGATGACCCTTGCTTTCCCGAAGGTAAAGGCAGGGAAGTCACCGCCCGTGATTTTGAATATTGTCTGAAACTGCTTTGCACGCCCGATGTCAGCAACCAGGGATTTTGGGTTTTTAAAAACAGGGTGAAGGGGGCGGATGAACATTATTATTCCCGTGAATATGCGAATCTGAAAAAATCAGCGGCAGGTTTTCCCGCGAATACCAAAGACGAAAACCATCTTTCGGTGCTGGCGCGCATCAATGACCTTGAAATCAATCATGCCGGGGTGATTGCGATAGTTCCGGAAAAAGTAGAAGGCATTGAGGTGGTTGATGATTACACACTGAGCATCGAATTGAATCGCCCGTTTGCCGGTTTTTTGCAAATGCTGGCGCTGCCATTTACCGAGGTGTTCCCGAAGGAAGCCTTGGAAAAATACGGTACGGACTTACGTTCTAAAGCGGTTGGAACGGGTCCGTTCCGAATGAAAGCGTTGCGGGAAGATGAAGTAGTGGTGCTCGAAAAGAATCCAAACTACTGGGGCAGGGATGCAGCCGGTAATCAACTGCCTTATTTGGATGGCGTGAAAATCACTTTTATTAAAGAACAAAAATCAGAGTTGCTCGCGTTGAAAAAAGGAAATCTCGATTTTGTGTATCGTCTGCCGCTGGAAATGGTGGATGAAATTCTTGAACGCGATGACAGGCTCAAAGGCGAGTATCAGAAGTTTCAGTTGCAGGTGAGTCCGACTCTTGCCACGCTCTATTACGGATTTCTGCATCCTGATAATTTATTTGCAAATAAAGATGTGCGCATCGCTTTTAACTACGCGATTGACCGTCAGAAAATTGTTGATTTCACGATTAAGGGTTGCGGCATTCCGGCTTATCACGGCATTGTGCCGCCCGCCTTTAAACAGTTTGACGCGACAAAAGTGAAAGGTTATCAGCACAGCCCTGAAAAAGCGCGTGAACATTTTAAAAAAGCTGGCTATCCGGAAGGAAAAGGTTTTCCTGAAATCACTTTGCAAATCAACTCAGGTGGCGGCACAAACGAGCAGGTGGCGGAAGCTGTGCAAAAAATGTTACAGGAAACTCTCAACATCCGGGTCAATATCACCAAGCTGCCTTTCGCGCAACATCTTGAAAACTTAGAAACCGGTAAAGCCCAATTCTGGCGTCTCGGATGGATAGCGGATTACCCGGACCCTGAGAATTTTCTGAACTTGTTTCACAGCGTTCACATTCCGGCACGCCTGAGCGACAAGGCATATCTCAATTCGGTGCGATATCGCAGCGCTGTTTATGATTCTTTGTTTGAACTTTCCTTAAAAACGCTGGATGAAACCGAACGGTTTGAACTTTACGCGCAAGTTGACCAGGTGATGATGGATGATGCCGCCATCATGCCTATTTATTATTACAAAGACCATCGTCTGCTGCAACCCCGCGTACAGGATTTTCCGCAAAATGCGATGGAGTTTCGCAAATACCGAGAAGTCTTTTTCAAGCCTGAAAATCAATAATCATGGCAAATGGTGATTCACCAATTTCATTGGTGGTTTTCACTGTTTCTTAAAAATGAAACTTCATCAGCGCCATGTCCATTTGCAGGTAATCCCTGCGGGCAAGGAAGAAACTCAGGAAGTCTGACGAGCCGAAACTCATTTCAAATGACTTGTATTTGCCACCGAAAAAACTGAGGTACATCGGCAGGGTGATTAATTTTCTGTTCGTTAATGTCGGTCCTGCTCTTAATACGATGGCATCTTTTATTGAAAGCCGTGTACCGATACCGATAGTCGGATTTTCCATCGAGCGTGGCGCGCTGACGATAGGCGCCATGACATCTAAGTAGAAGTGAATATAACGATGCGCTTCAAAACTGCCACCCACGATGATTCTTGCCGGTAGCATTTCCATGCCATCCTCTGTGCGTTGAAAATCGCTCAACATGTTATTCACCACCACTTCAGCATCCAGTTCGTTTACCACTTCCATCAACACATCCTGGTTGGTGAAGTAAAGATGTTTGGAGGGCCAGCGGATAAAACCCAAATCAATGACGGAAACACCGGCTCTGAATTTTTGCGTTTTCATCGAAACGCCAAGGTTTGCGCCCGCGCCATGTCCGAATTTTTTATCGCTTTTTGTTTGCGCCAGGTAATTATTTTCTTCCCACTCATCCGGTATCAATGATGACAGGGCATAGACGCCCGCCACTTCCTGACCGTTGAATTGCATTCCCATATCCATCATTCCCATCACATATTTAGCGGCACCGCCAACGAACAGTTGCACTTTGGTTTGATTCAAAATACACTTGCTGTAGCCAAGGCTCACCTCATTGATAGCATTCATCCGCAGATAACTCATCTCACGGTTGTTCATCATCCCCGGATTTTCCTCGATGGTTTGCGAAATGATGTCCGGCAAACTGCCCAAATCCGCGTTGGAATAATCCATCTCGCGGAAGATACCGCGCAACTCCATGTCAAAATAGACGTTGCTCCTCACGCTGAAGGCGAAACTCCCCGTCTTTGGCGTGTTGACATTAAAACCGATAATGGTATTGTCCACGTTCACCGCGTTGCGGTTGTGCAACACATCATTCAGTGAAAACCCTCCGATACTCAGGTTAGTGCGACTGCCGCCATGCAGCAGGCTACGCTTGATACCGCCTGAATGAAACAGGAACCCACCTGACAATAAACCGATTGAAAACTTTTTGTTGTCACTCTTGTGTGACGCGATGTTGGCAGGGTTAATACCCATTGCCTCATAATCATGAAAAAAGGTGGTGAATGTTTGAACTCTTCCCACCTGGAACGGGCCCGCCTGGGCAAACCCGTACTTACTTGTTGTTAATAGGGTAAATACAGCAATAGCCGTCCATCCCCGCGTGATCCATCCCCTCATAATCTCAGACGCTTTGGTTAGTAATATAA
>JBGTCY010000103.1:0-7782 GCA_041748615.1 Chitinophagales bacterium | reverse complement strand
AATAAAATCTGATTTTATTTTAGTGGTTATGCACATTTACTTGTCACTTTTTAACACTCATTCAATATTCGTTTGAAATAAAGTTGCTTAGATTTGCGCCTTTAAAAGAAAAGATTTCACTGTAATAGATGGAAAAAAGTTCCCCCTTCAATCCGCTTCTCTCAGTTTTGTTTTCCTTGATGAACACCGCTTCCTCGAATGGTTCGGCAGTTAAACTTTCTAAAGGTTTTGAGATTAAAATCAAAGGAA
The DNA here is from genome assembly GCA_041748615.1 of Chitinophagales bacterium. GTDB lineage: Bacteria > Bacteroidota > Bacteroidia > Chitinophagales > CAIOSU01 > JBGTCY01. The sequence continues at coordinate 7,533 of JBGTCY010000103.1, read as the reverse complement.
AGGCACAGCCCAAAACTGACGCTCTCCCTGCTACCACTTATTCTGTGAAACCCACCGATTTTATCGGAATCAACCCGATTCCGAAACGGATGGTGGATACCGGACAGGAAGTGAAAGCCGGTGACCCCTTGTTTTTTGACAAAGCCAATCCGGACGTTTTTTTTACGGCACCGGTCAGCGGGGAAGTGGTTGATATTAAAAGAGGTGATAAACGCGCCATCACAGAAGTCGTTATCCTCGCGGACAAAGAAATTAAATACAAAACTTTTGAAACTGGCGATGCCCGCTCGCTTTCAGCTGAAAAAATATCCGCGCTCATGAAAGAAAGCGGACTGTGGGTAGCTTTGAAACAGCGTCCTTATAATGTAATTGCTGATACCAAAGACGAGCCACGGGATATTTTTATTTCAGGATTTGATACCGCCCCGCTCGCGCCCGATTACAACATCCTGTTTGAAGGAGCTGACAAATATTTTCAGGCAGGAGTGGATGCGCTGGGTAAACTGACGAAAGGGAAAGTGTATCTCGGTTTAGATGGCAACGGCAAAGTGCCGTCCGCTTTTCATAATACGACCGGTGTTGAAAAACGATTTTTTAAAGGACTGCATCCTGCCGGAAATGTCGGAGTGCAGATTCATCATATCAAGCCTATCAGCAAAGGAGAAATTGTCTGGACAATGCACCCGCAGGATGTGGTGTTTCTTGGAAAACTGTTGACAGAAGGTAAGTATGACACTTCCCGCATTATCGCGCTTGCAGGTTCGGAAGTGAAAAATCCGCAGTATTATAAAACATGGAGTGGCGCCAATGTAGAAGGATTACTGAACGGACAATTAAACAATGAACATGTTCGCGTGATTTCAGGCAACGTGCTGACCGGAAAACGAATTGAAAAAAATGGACACCTCGGATTTTTTGAGAACCTGGTCACCGTGATTGAAGAAGGCGATTTCTTTGAAATGATGGGATGGATTTTACCAAGTTACGCGCGTCCGAGTCTTTCACCGACTTTCCCCTGGAAATTCATGCCGGGAACGGAATTCAAAGTGAATACCAACACACATGGCGAGTCAAGAGCTATGGTAATAACCGGTCAATATGAAAAGGTGTTGCCGATGGATATTTTTCCGCAACATTTATTAAAAGCAATCATCGCCAATGATTATGACCAGATGGAAGGATTGGGTATCTATGAGGTAGTGGAAGAAGATCTGGCATTGTGCGAATTCGTTTGCACCTCGAAAACGGAAGTTCAAAAAATACTGCGGGAGGGATTGGATTACATGCGCGAGCAGGGTTCATAAATTAGAAAAAGACAGATGAAGTTTATCAGAGACACAATGGACAAGCTGGAGCCGATGGCGAAAAAAAACGCCTTCCTCCACACGGTTTATGACGGCATAGACACGTTCCTGTTCCAACCAAAGAGAGTCACCAACATGGGCGCGCACATTCGTGACGGCATGGATTTAAAGCGAACGATGATTCATGTGGTGCTTGCCATGCAGTTATGTTATTTTGCCGGAACACTGAATATCGGTCATCAGCATTACCTTTCCTTAGGAATTTATCCCGGAATTTTTGATGGTTTGGGTTACAAGTTACTATACGGATTGTTTCAATTACTGCCTTTATTTGTTGTGGTGCATGTGGTCGGATTAGGCATCGAGTTTTTCTTTGCCGCAAAAAAAGGTCATTCCATTGAAGAAGGTTTTCTGGTTTCGGGCGCGTTGATTCCATTAATCATGCCGCCCGATATTTCCTTGTGGATGCTTGCAGTAGCGACTGCTTTTTCGGTGATAATTGTAAAAGAAGCTTTCGGTGGAACGGGAATGAATATTCTGAATGTGGCGCTGGCTTGCCGCGTATTTATCTTCTTTGCATACCCCGGTGAAATTTCAGGCGACTCCGTTTGGGTTTCGTATGATTATAATTTTATGCACAAATTGTTTGGCGTGGAAAGTCATACGCTTGGCTTGTTAGGATTATCCTCCATTCCTGATGCCGGTCTGCAATCCTTAACGATTGATGGATTCACAGGCGCTACACCGCTTGCCCTTGCCGCCCAGGGCGGTTGGGATGCTGTCCAGGGCGCTACCCTCACGATTGACGGAGTTGCACATCAGCAATATTCTGTTTCCAACTTATTGTGGGGCATCGTTCCCGGCTCCATCGGTGAAATGAATAAAGTCGCGATTATCATTGGTGCGGTAATCCTGATTGCCACCGGTATTGGTAGCTGGCGCATCATGGTTTCGATGATTGTTGGATGCGCTGTCACCGGAATGATCATGAACGCGCTTGCCGTCAGCGTATTTCCGGATTCGCCTTTCATTGCGGTGCCGTGGTATCACCAGTTTCTCTTAGGTAGTTTCTTTTTTGCGATGGCATTTATGGCAACCGACCCTGTGACTGCCGCTGCCACTGACACCGGCAAACTCGTTTTCGGATTTTTGATTGGCGCTATTGGCTTGATTGTACGAGTGTTGAATCCCGCTTATCCCGAAGGCTGGATGCTTGCCATTTTGTTTTTGAATGTATTCGCCCCTTTGATTGATTATACAGTCCTTCAAGCAAACATAAAAAGGAGATTAAAACGTGCAGTTCAATAAAGATTCCAACGGATTCATCATCTTGTTTGTCGTCATCATGGTGGTGACGGTATCCATCTCATTGTCGCTCATTTCATCCGGCTTAAAGCCGCTCAAGGATAAGAATGAAATGGTGGATAAAAAAGGTAAAATTCTGAAGTCAGTCGTATTGGTGAATGAAAAAGAGGAGAAAGAATTGTTTACTGCGGACTTTGTATTGAATGAATTCGATTCAAAAATCACGCAGATTGTGGTGGATTATCAGGGCAATGTGAAGGAAGGTTTATCCTCGTTTAATGTTGATTTTAAAAAAGAAACAAGGAAACCTGAACAAGAACGTTCCTATCCTGTTTTCGTATATCAGGATGGCGGTGAAAAGTATTACATTATCCCGTTGATTGGTCTTGGACTGTGGGATGAAATTTCAGGGTATCTCGCTTTAAAAGGAGACCTGACAACCTTGCGCGGAGCGGCTTTTGACCACAAAGGGGAAACGCCCGGACTTGGAGCAAAAATATCAGAGTACTGGTTCAGAGAGCAGTTTCAGGACAAGACGATTTTTGATGAACAGGGCAACTATCATTTCACGGTTTTAAAAGGAGAGGGTAATTCTTTAAAGGAAAACCAGGTGGATGGTATGTCAGGCGCAACTTTGACAGCTGACGGAACAAAAGAAATGATAAAGAATTCTATTGCGATGTATCGTCCATTTTTTGAAAAAATAAAATCTGAATCATGAGTACGGAAACAGCATCCCCAGCGCAGGTAAATTCAGAGCCGCTTTTTTCCAAGAAAAACAGAAGGCTGATTACTGACCCGTTCAATGACAGTAACCCGATTACGGTACAAGTATTGGGCATCTGTTCCGCTTTGGCGATTACTTCCACAGTCGCAAATTCGTTTGTGATGGGATTATGTGTCATTATGGTTACGGCTTTTTCAAACCTCACGATTTCATCCATCCGCACGATTATCCCCTCGCGCATCAGGATGATTGTTCAGTTGGTAGTGATTGCAACGCTGGTAACAATTGTTTCTGAAATGCTCAAAGCGTTCGCCTATGACATCAGCAAACAGTTATCTGTTTTCGTAGGATTGATTATCACAAACTGCATCATTATGGGTCGCCTTGAAGCGTTTGCGATGGGCAATAAACCCTGGCCCAGTTTGTTAGATGGTATCGGAAACGGAATCGGCTACGCGATTATCTTGCTGGCAGTGGCTTTCATCCGCGAAATTTTTGGAACGGGTAAATTGCTTTCCGGTACTCCGTTGGAGTTTACAGTGATACCGCAGTTTATTTATGATATGGGTTATTCCGACAACGGCTTGATGGTTTTGCCGATTTCAGCTATTATTCTCATCGGATTATTTATTTGGGTGCATCGTGCTTGGAACAGTAAATTAGTGGACATTTCTTAATTCCTTTTAACAATGGAGTACATCAATATATTCATCAAGGCGGCATTCGTAGAAAACATGGTGCTGGCTTATTTTCTCGGCATGTGTTCCTACCTTGCCGTATCAAAAACCGTGAAGACCGCGCTCGGGTTGGGAGCGGCTGTCATTTTCGTATTGGCGATTACCGCCCCTATCAACTGGCTCGTGTTTAATTACCTGCTGAAAGAAGGCGCGTTAGGCTGGGTCCATCCCTCTTTCGCCACGATGGATTTAAGTTTTCTCGGACTCATTGTTTACATCGCGGTGATTGCTTCCATCGTGCAGATTGTGGAAATGGTGATTGAAAAATTTTCACCCACGCTGTATATTTCACTCGGTATCTTTTTGCCTTTGATTACTGTGAACTGCGCCATCCTCGGTGGTTCGTTATTTATGTTCACAAAAGAATATGCTTTTGTGCAAAGCACCGTGTTTGGCATCGGAGCCGGCTTCGGTTTCTTTCTCGCGATTGTCGCGCTGGCTTCTATTCGTGAAAAAATCAGGTATTCAAAAGTACCCGCGCCTCTTAGGGGGTTGGGAATTGCTTTTTTAATTACAGGACTGATGGGCATCGCCTTTATGAGTCTTGTGGGAATCAAATTATAGAATCATAATTTAACTACGATGTTCTTAGCTATTGACATTACATTGCTTATCGGAAGTTCGCTGGCGTTTCTCACTATTATTTCATTTTTAGTGGCAACGCTGTTGTTTGTGAAATCCAGGTTAGTTCCTGCGGGTAATGTGAGAGTAATCGTGAATGGCGATGACAGCGCGGCTTTGACGGTTTCACCCGGTTCTTCCTTATTAACTGTTTTGTCTGAAAAAAATATTTTTCTCCCTTCAGCCTGTGGTGGTGGCGGAACCTGCGCCATGTGCAAATGCCAGGTGGTGGAAGGCGGAGGTGATGTGCTGCCGACTGAATTAAACCATTTGACGCGGAAGGAAGCTGCCGACAACTGGAGACTCGCCTGCCAGGTGAAAGTGAAAAACGACATGAAAATAAAAGTGTCGGAAGAAATTTTCGGCATTAAGAAATGGGAATGCGAAGTGGTATCCAATCACAACGTAGCGACATTCATCAAAGAGTTTGTTGTGAGATTGCCGGAAAATGAAATCCTGCATTTTGAATCGGGCGGGTATGTCCAGATTGATGTTCCTCCTATCGTAGTGGATTTTAAAAACATGGAAGTGGAAGAACGCTTCCGTGATGAATGGGATAAATTCAAGCTGTGGGGATTGAAGATGAAGAATGACGAGCCGATTTTCCGCGCGTACTCCATGGCGAATCATCCCGCTGAAGGCAATATCGTGATGTTGAATATTCGTATCGCCACACCACCGTGGGACAGGGCTAAGAATGATTACATGGATGTGAATCCGGGGATTTGTTCCTCGTATGTTTTCACCCGCAAGCCGGGTGACAAGGTGACGATTTCCGGACCTTACGGTGAATTTTTCATTAAGCCTACGGAAAAAGAAATGGTATATATTGGAGGTGGCGCGGGTATGGCGCCCTTACGTTCGCATGTGTTCCATTTATTTAAAACCATGAAGACTAATCGCAAAGTATCTTACTGGTATGGCGGTCGTTCCCTCCGTGAATTGTTTTACACCGAAGATTTCAGGGAAATCGAAAAAGAGTTTCCCAATTTCAAATACAACATCGCGCTTTCAGAGCCGCTCCCAGAAGACAACTGGACGGGTTACAAAGGATTCATACACCAAGTTGTATTGGAAAACTATCTGAAAAACCATCCCGAACCGGAAGAAATCGAATACTACCTCTGCGGACCACCGATGATGTTGCAAGCTGTGATGACCATGCTCGACAAGATGGGCGTTCCTGAAGAAAACATCGCCTTTGACGATTTCGGAAGTTAGGTTCGCCCCCGCTCGCCTCTGGCGAGTGGGAAGCATTCTCCGGCATCCGATGCAAAATGAAGTTCACTCAACCCAGCATCGTATAGCGCCAAGTTTGCGCGAGTGCCATTTGGGATCGATAACTTGTGCTGATCATTTCTAAAGTTTTAACTTACTCATTAGTTGCAAATAGTTCAATCTTGTGATAAACAAGCTCCTCCATTTTTCTTTTTTCTGAAAAAATCTTCCTACTTTCAGCCGCATGAAAACATTTGTTTCTTATAAACAACAACCGGTTGATGGCAAATATGACGCGGTCATTATCGGTTCCGGCATAGGCGGATTAGCTACCGCGGCTATCCTTGCAAAAGAAGGAAAGCGCGTGCTGGTGCTCGAAAAACATTATGCTGCCGGTGGCTTCTCACACACATTTAAAAGAAAGAATTATGAATGGGATGTGGGCGTGCATTATGTCGGGGGAATGGATAAGCCAACCCGCATTCTGAAAAAGATTTTTGACCACATCACCAATCAACAACTGCAATGGGCGGATATGGGCGAAGTGTATGACCGGATTATTTTCGGAGAGAAGGAATATCGTTTCGTGAAAGGATTGGAAAACTGGAAGCAGCAGATGAAAACTTATTTCCCGGCTGCTGAGGATGGAAATGCAATTGATGATTACGTGGATTTGGTTTTTAAAGCGAATGCAGGCTCAAGAAATTTCTTTGCGGAGAAAGTGGTACCTCCGGCAGTGAGTTGGCTTGCGGGGTCGTTGATGCGTTCAAAATTTCTGAAATTTTCAAACCAAACCACGCTTGAAGTTTTAAGAAGCATTACAAATAATCAAGAACTCATCGGGGTGCTCACCGCGCAATTCGGTGACTACGGACTGACTCCTTCCGAAAGCAGTTTTGCCATGCATGCCATGTTGGTCAATCATTATTTCAACGGAGGCTATTATCCCGTTGGCGGTTCAGCAAGCATTGCTGAAAGTATTGCCCCCGTGATTGAACAGGCAGGCGGAAAAATTTACATCAGCGCGGAGGTTTCGGAAATCATTGTGAAAAACAATGCGGCTATAGGAGTTAAAATGGAAGATGGAAGGGAAATCCTATCGGACATCATCATCAGTAACGCGGGTTTTATCAATACGTTTTCGAAGCTGTTGCCGGAAAACATTGCGGCTCAAACCGGATACCTGAAACATTTGAAGACAGTGAAACCCTCCGCTGCGCATCTGAGTCTTTACATTGGATTGCAGCATTCATCCAAAGAACTGAATCTGCCCAAAGCAAACTACTGGATTTATCCTGATAACTACGACCATGACGAAAACATGCGTAACTATCTCAATGACCCGTCAGCCCCGTTGCCGGTAGCGTATATTTCTTTTCCGGCTGCGAAAGACCCTGACTTTGAAAATCGGTTTCCCGGCAGAAGCACGATTGAAATTATCGGTTTTGCGCCTTACGAATGGTTTGCACGCTGGGAAGGAACACGCTGGCATAAAAGAGGAGATGATTATGAGCAGTTGAAAGAACAATTTTCACAGCGCTTGCTGGAACAACTCTACCGCGTGGAACCGCAAGTGAAAGGAAAGATTGACCATTCTGAACTGTCAACTCCTTTATCCACT
>JBGTCY010000102.1:0-3336 GCA_041748615.1 Chitinophagales bacterium | reverse complement strand
ATTTTTATCTGTCGTGTTCAAATCAACTCTTTTAGCTAAATAGAAAATCTTTAAAATAATCGGCTTTACACACTACGAAATTGTAAGGTTTTGGTTAAACAAGAAATTTATCCCGAAAGAATAGTAGAAAACGGAATGGGTTCGCGAGAAAATTCATCAATGTTTGAAAACCAGTTTACTGATGGTATAAAAAACGATAAACCGGATTTCCGGATGCCCGATAATTCCCTACCTTTGTGGCGCTTCAAAAGCCGATATCAGTAGCTTCATGAAATCAACTTACGAAATAAAACTACCCCAGTTTGAAGGTCCGTTTGACCTGTTGCTTTTTTTTATCGAGCGCGATGAATTGAATGTGTATGATATCCCGATTAAAAAAATCACGGACGATTTTTTAGAATACCTGCATCAGGCGGAAGTCACGAACATTGAGCTGGCAAGTGAATTCATTTTAGTGGCGGCAACGCTAATGCGCATCAAAGCGAAAATGTTGTTGCCGAGAAAGGAACTGGATGAAAAAGGCGAGGAGATTGACCCGCGCCAGGAATTGGTGCAACGTCTGCTGGAGTACAAGCAATTTAAAGAAGTTGTGGACGAAATGCAGGCGATGGAAGAAGAGCGGATGAAACAATTCGCACGCGGCAATATTCAGCGTGACCTCATTCAACTAAGCGAACTCAGCGGCAACGATGCCGAACTGCATTCGCTGACATTGTTCAAACTTTTTAATGCCTTCAGCAGCGTGTTGAAACGCTATGAAGAAGTGGACAAAGTGAAACACACCGTCATCCGTTATCCCTACACGATTGAATCAACCAAAGAAAAAATGCTGAAGTCGCTGAAGAAAGAAGATTACAGCGCTTTTGACAATGTGTTTCAGCAATGTGAAAACCGAATTCACGCCATTTTTACTTTTCTCGCCTTATTGGAATTAATTCAACAAAGCTTAGTGGAATTGAAATTGGGAGAAGGCGCAAACAATTTCTGGCTCAAGCTCAGCTAAAATGTCCACCTCCGGAAAAAAAATACTCGAGCAGTTTTCTGCACGTAAAATCATTCTACCCGTACTGATTGGCTTGGGGGTGCTTGTTTACGTTTTTGTTAAAAATTTTGACAAAGAAGCGTTCGCTCAGATTCCCTGGTCTTGGATGTCATTGGTGTGGCTTTTTCTTGCAATCGCCATGATGGGTGTTCGCCAGTTTTTTTACATGTGGCGCATTCGCTACCTGACGGATTACAAATTAAGCTGGCAATCAAGTCTGCAGGTGATTTTGTTATGGGAATTCAGTTCTGCCGCCACTCCCACCGCGGTGGGAGGCACAGCCGTTGCATTGTTTTTATTGGCAAAAGAAAATATCAGCGCGGGAAAATCCATCGCTTTGGTGTTGTGTACCATTTTCTTAGATATGATTTTCCTGATGTCCGCTCTGGTACTTGCTTTAATTATCTTTGGTTTTGAAGCCATCTTCCCTATCTGCGATGCAAAAACTTTCAGCATCGGAAGACCTGTTTTTATTGTCACTTTTATCCTGATGTTTTTTTATACCATCTTAGTGGCGTATGGTATCTTCATTAATCCGGGCGGATTAAAATGGTTGCTGGTGAAACTCACCGCGTGGGGTCCTTTTAAAAGGTGGCAGCATCAGGCTGAAGAAACCGGCAACCAGTTAGTGACCGCATCAAGCGAACTTGTGCATCATGGTTTCAAATTTTGGATGAATACTTTTTTGATGACCATCGGCACATGGACAGGGAGATTTTTTGTGGTAATCTGCTTAGTACTCATGGTTGCCGATTTGGACGACCTTCCGTTATTTTTCTTTCGCCAGTTGGCGCTGATGGTGATGCTGATGATGAGTCCGACTCCGGGAGGAAGCGGAGTTGCCGAATATTCTTTTGACGAATTTGTTTGTGATATGATTCCTTATGGGTTGGTTTCTCCGGTGACGGCTTTGTGGCGCATCTTCACTTACTACCCTTATCTTTTTCTCGGATTATTGATTTTGCCGAAATGGGTGAAGCGGGTTTTCAAATAGGTGTAGCATTGCTATTTTTTTTCTTTCAGCACCTCTTCCAATTTTCGGTTTGTGAGCTTGCTTTCAATCCAGGCATTGATATCAAAGTATTCTAAGATTCTTTCTTCCAAAGGATTATTCAGAATCGGTTTAAGTTCTTTTTGAAGCGCGAGCAATGCCGCTTCTTTTTTGCCTTTATCCTTCAATTTTATTTGAGCATCTAAAGAGCGGAGAAACATTTTCTCCGGCAGAGAAAGTCTTTATTTCTTTTCTAGAAAACGAATGGCCGGCTTGATGATATTTTTTTCAATTTTGAAATCTATGGGTTTGGCAATAATATTAGAGAACAAACTATAAAACATGGTCCGAAAATGTCATCCTTGGGAGGTCATGATAAAGAGCGCTTATATAATTCTCAATTTTCTGAGTTTCAGGTTTTTTCTCATTCTTCTGTACTGAACACTGTCACCTTGTTCAATATACTCAAGCAATTCAGCAATCAATTTGGCATCAGCAGTTAATCCTGTGTGTTCGGCTTCCTGCTGCGCTTCTTTCAGAAAACGTGCCACGCGCAATTTGTTGACCTTATCCCTCAGATATTCCTGAGTTTTGATATTTTGAACATTGCTTTTCATAGAAATTAGATTTTATAACTTCCAAATGTCAACCATTATGCCAGAAAAAATGATATGGTTGTTTTTAGAAATTTTTTAAAGGCGTTCTGAAAATTGTCTTTTTATATTTTCTTTAGGGAAGGAAGAAAAGAGGCAATCAAAAAGAATAAAATTTAGTAGTAATCACAAGTTAAAATATGAGGTGCATTTCCAGAATAACTTCAATAATCTCTTTCATCTAATATTTAAAAACAACAAATTGAAGATGTTATTTTTGACAACAATACTGAGAAGATAATTTTATGATTACCGAAAGTCTTTTTAAAAACTTCGGATTTTCCTCCATCCGGTGAATTTTTATTAAACACTTCGGGTTATAGCAAAGGCATGTATTTTGCCGTTGTAGAAGATGCAGGAATGGGAATCGTGTTGGAGTTTTATGTGAGATAGCGGTTGGCTAAAAACATAACTTTGCATCAATTCCCGAATTAGGGTAATTTCCGATGATGAAACTTAAAAAATATTTATTTCTCTTAACCTTTCTTTTTAGCGCCAGTTTCATTCAGGCGCAAGTTCAGCGTTGCCATACAGATGAAGTTTTTGAGGAGATGAAAAAAGCTGAACCTGCTCTGGAGTTAAATGTCAGACAGGCGCGTGAGATGACGACTGAATATTTAACCCAACAATCTTCTCTTAAAAGCGGTGAA
>JBGTCY010000101.1:0-10201 GCA_041748615.1 Chitinophagales bacterium | reverse complement strand
TATCGAAAGGAGTTTGTCCTTTCCCGTTTGGTAAAAATTTTGAAAATCGGTAGCCCAGCATCTTAAATTCAATATAACACTTTAAACAAGATGGGCAAGGAATGGTTTCAATCAGGTTTAAGACAGATTGCACCTGCGTTATTTTGGCGATTCCGAGAAATCGGGAAACCAACGGGGTGACCATCGTACCCCTTCGACTTCGCTCAGGCATACCCGTGCGCAACATAAAATGGTGCATTTTGTCCTAAACCTATATTTGTGAACTGATTTTTTTTGAATCAATACAATAGATTGCAATAACATTATGGCTATTAAAAATAAAATCATCACCAATCCCAAAACAGGGCAAAAAATAAAATTTCTGCAAACGGAAAAAGATACCCACGGGAAAATGCTCGAATTGGAATCAACATTTACTCCTCATTCGAAAGAGCCGATGCCGCACTATCATCCTAAACAAGTTGAAGACTTTGTCGTTCTTAAAGGCGAAATGAATGTAAGAATTGATGGTGAAGTGCGTGTCTTGAAAGAAAATGAATCGTTACAAATTCCAGCGAATAAAATACATTCAATGTGGAACGCATCGGAAAATATTACAACAGTGAATTGGAAAACTCAACCCGCGTTGAAAACCGAATATTTCCTTGAAACAGCATTCGGGCTGGCTGCTGACGGAAAAACAAATGAAGCGAGCACTCCCGGAATCTTACAGGCAGTTTTGCTGCTGAACAATTTCACTGATACTTACCGGTTGGCAAGCCCGCCCTTTCTGCTGCAAAAAATTCTTTTTACTTTACTGACTCCGATTGCATTATTGTGTGGATTTCGTGCAACTTATCAGAAATATATAGACTGATAATATGATGCCTTCGGGACAAAAAAATATCTTTTCAGAGTGGACTCAACTTTAAATTTTAAACCTCAAACTTTAAACTTAAACCTCTACCCTACCAACTCAAAATCTATCGTACGGTTTTCGAGATTGGTGTCAATCAGTAGCACGCGGATGCTGTCGCCCAGGCGGTAGCGCGTGTCGGTGTCGAGGTCAACAAGGCAATAGTTGGATTCGTCAAAAGTGAAGTTGCCATCGCCTAAATCTTTGGTGTTTACAAAACCCTCGCATTTATTTTCCGTCATTTCCACGAAGATGCCCTTGTAAACCACCCCGGAAATGATGCCGTCAAACTCCTCTCCGATTTTGCCCTGCATGAATTCCACCTGTTTATATTTGACCGACTCGCGCTCGGCTTCCATCGCGGAGCGTTCTTTTTGAGAAGAATGGTCGCAGAGTTGCTGCAGGTTTTCCTTGTGATACAATACTTCGTCATCATTCAGGCATTGCTCCAGCACGCGATGCACCAGCATGTCCGGGAAACGCCTGATGGGTGAGGTGAAGTGGGTATAATATTCAAACGCAAGTCCGAAGTGCCCGATGTTATCGGTGCTGTAAACGGCTTTCGCCATTGAGCGAATCGCGATTTGCTCCATCACATTTTGTTCTTTTTTCCCGCGAATCATCATGATGAGCCGGTTGAGCTGGTCGGCTATTTCATTGGGTTCGCTGAACTTGATTTGATAACCGAAGTTTTTTGCAAACTCCGCAAACATTTGCAGCTTCACCAAGTCGGGCTTGTCATGGATGCGATAGACAAACGGCACAGGCAATTTGCCAACTTTGAGTTTTGAAACGTATTTGGCGACATAGCGATTGGCGAGCAACATAAAGTCTTCAATCAGTTGGTTGGTTGCCATAATTTCTTTCAGCACCACTTCGATTGGAAATCCGTTTTCGTCCAACTTGAATTTCACTTCCACGGTCTCGAATGGAATCGAGCCGTTTTTCACGCGTTCCGCTCTTAATTGCAGCGCGATTTGATTCATTAATCTCAACTCAGCCGCAAAAACGCCCTCCCCCGTGTCGAGCGCTTGTTGCGCTTCTTTATAAGTAAACCTTTTTTGCGAGCGGATAACAGTTTTTCCATACCACACTTCGATGACTTTGCCGCGCTCATTCATTTCAAAAACGGTGGAAAAGCAAAGTTTATCTTCATCAGGACGCAGGGAACAGACTTTGTTTGACAGTTTTTCGGGCAGCATCGGCAACACGCGGTCAACGAGATAAACGGAAGTGGCGCGTTCCTGCGCGTCAATATCCAAAGGCGAATCCGGCTTCACGTAATGTGTCACGTCCGCGATATGCACGCCTATTTCGAGGTTGCCGTTGGGCAGGCGTTGAATGGAAAGCGCGTCATCAAAATCCTTCGCGTCTTCCGGGTCAATCGTGAGCGTGGAAACGCTGCGAAAATCCCTGCGTTTAGCGATTTCTTCTTCGCTGATTTCATCGGGAATTTCTTCCGCTTCCTGTAATGCTGCTTTTGAAAAATTCAGATTAAATCCGTTTTCAATCAAAATGGATTTCATTTCAATGTCGTTCAAGCCAGACTCACCGAGGATTTCCACGATTTCGCCATTCGGACTTTTTGACTCAGCGGGCCAATGCGTGATTTCGGCAATCGCCTTGTCGCCTGTTTTCGCACCATTCAGTTTTTCAAGCGGGATGTAAATGTCATGCAACATGCTCCTGCGGTCGGCAATCAGAAACGCGAAGCGTGGCGACACATGCACCGTTCCGAGAAACTGGCTGCTGGCGCGCTTGACAATCTGCACAATCTCGCCATCGAGTTTTCCGTTGCCGCGCACTTTCAATACCGCCACTTTCACCGTGTCGCCATGCAACGCGCGGTTGAGGCGCGGGGAACTGACGAAGATGTCGTGTTCAAGTTCTTTGACGACAATGAAAGCATAGCCGTATTTGGTCATATCCACCGTGCCTTCATACAGATTGTCTTTGCTGCGGCTGCTTTTGTTTTCAATGCGGGGCAAACGGATTTTGCTACCGTCCGTGACGAGCTGACCTTCTTTTGCCAGCTCATTGATTGCCATTGCCATTTCCTCTTTGCTGAAATCGCGGATGAATTTTTTGTAAATATTTTTCCTCGAAAAATTTTTGCCGGGCGTATTTTTCAAATAGCTCAACAGTTGCTTGTTGAAAGTGGCAGGAGGAGGTGTTTGATTGTTTGAATTTTTTTTGCTCAAAATAGTAAGTGATAATTTTTTAAGAGAATGATGAATCGGTTAATTCGGTGTGTCGCGGAACGCCCGGTTGGGAGAAGTTGTGTCACAGGTTGTTGTTCAATGAGGGTAAAGTTATGAAGGATTGGGGAATGACGGGAAATGGTGAGTTATGTTTAATTGAAATACTCTGATAATATGCTGTTTTTTGTTTCTGGTTAGTTTTTATAATTAGTAGAATGGAATGAAATTACTTCACCAATATCTCTTTTACTTTTATTTGATAATCTATATCCTAATATTACTTTTTCGATTTCAATATGGGGATAAATCATTTTCATTAAAGGTTCATGTTTTTTTAATTCAAGAGGCAACTTGTAATTACTCCCATTTTTATCCCATTCAATATCAAGTTCAATATAGGGAGTCAATTTTCCTCCTTTTATATCTTTAATTTTTTTATTCGGAACATCATGTAAACTAAATCCTTCATTATAAATCAAGCGTACTTCATTTTCGTTTTTATATATTGGAAGTTTATGAAAACCTAATATTTTATAAAAAATCTCATTGCAAGTATTAACAGTGAAATTATATTTCGTTTTAAAATTCAAATATGCTTTCCATGCTGCTTCTAAATTTTTGATTTCTTTCGGTTGATAATAAATTTCACTTAATACAAAGTGAACCCAATGGTTTCTAAAGTTTTTATTAAATCTAAAGACAATTGCAATTCCATTTCCATCATGACCAAATTCTCTCCATTGTGTAAGGGTCTCTGATTTCTCTGAGTTGTATTTACAAATAGAGAGGATAAATATATTTGACTTGATTTCTTCAGTTAAGTACTCGCGATTATTATTTTTAAAAATTTCGCCTCCGTAATAAAATTCATTTTTATCATCCATGCCGTTTAAATCGTACATTCTAATCTTTTTATCACGGATAATATTGATTGCGTTAGGCAATGAAGTAAAGTGAGTGAATTTATACTCACCGTCATAATAATATCTTGAATCTTTGTAAATACTAAAACTATCGGCTAAATGAATATTTGCATAATTAAATTTTTTAGCTTCATAAGGACCAATTGCACCGGCTGATTTTTTTCTTGCATTGGGTAAAAGATGTTTTCTGAGCACCTCCTCCATGAATAATTCTATCTTTTCATCATCAATCGCCCAATTTTTTATTTTATTTTTAGACATGATGTTTTTTCTTGTTTTATTTTGAGTAGAATTAAAAGGTTTTTTTAACCTACACTTAATTTATCATATTCAAGAAGTTATAGGCAAGTCAAAATATTTCACAATGTTAAAATGCTGCAAAATTTAAAGTAAAAATAAATTTCAAGTTCTGATTTTTATTTCAATCTTCCCTAAAAATATTTGAATTTTTTCTTAAATTCAATCTTCAACTCATCAGCCATGAAAAAACTAACAATCATCATTCTGACATGCGCGTTCGCGGCAAGCGCTATTGCCGCTACCGGGGAAATCAAAGGTCAAATCACCGACAATTTCAATGAGCCGCTGGAATTTGCAATGGTTGTGCTGACCATCCAGGATGCGAAAAAATCAACATTGACGGACGCGGAAGGCTATTTCAGTTTCAAGCCGCTTGAGCCGGGCACTTACACGATGTCGGTTTCATACATCAATTACAAAACTGTCATTCTGAAAGACATCATCCTTTCAGACGGACAGGTGAGAACATTGGATGTCGAGATGGAACCCAAGACATTAGACATTGACGTGGTCATCAAACCCGTTCCGCTTGACCTGATTAATCTGGGTTATCCCAATCAACCTTACATCATAACTTCAACCCAAATCGGTAAAGCGCCCACCACGGACGTGAAGGATATCGCGGCTGTGATTACACCGGGCGCGTATCAATCTGACGCTGGCGGTTCAATCAACTTCAGGGGTTCGCGCAATGACGCAACGCTTTACTTTGTGGATGGCGTGAAAATCATGGGTAGCCTTGGCGTTCCACAAAACGCGATTGAAGACCTTATGGTCATCTCTGGCGGCATGCCCGCGCGATATGGCGATTCGATGGGCGGCATCGTGGTAATCACAACCAAGAGTTACAAGTTTTTCTAAAAAAAAACGCACTTCGTTGTCTCATCGTTGATTATTTTTTTCGCGATGTTTTTATTCTTCTTCCGCTGCATTATCATTGCATCATGGAACTTACCGCAGACGATTGGAACAACCGCTATCAAACCGGGGAAACCGGCTGGGACATTGGTGAAGTATCTCGCCCGCTCAAAGAATATTTCTCGCAACTCACGGATAAATCCATTTCAATTCTGATTCCCGGAAGTGGCAATGGTTATGAAGCTGAATATCTTCATGCACAGGGATTTGAAAATGTGTTTCTCCTTGATTGGGCAATCAGCCCGCTGCACCGGTTTCATCATCATTTTCCCGATTTTCCGGTGAAGCATCTCATTCACGATGATTTTTTCAAACACAAAAGCGGTTATGATTTGATTGTGGAGCAGACATTTTTTTGCGCCATTGACCCGAAACTGCGCGATGCTTATGCACGACAAGTATATGAATTACTCAAGCCAAACGGCAAATTAGTTGGAGTGTTATTTGACGATAAACTAAATGACGACAAACCGCCATTCGGAGGGAATAAAGAAGAATATCTGCAATATTTTTCACCCTTATTCGACATCAAATATTTTGACCGTTGTTACAATTCAGTAGAGCCGAGGGCGGGCAGGGAGTTGTTCATTCATTTAACAAAAAAAGAAAAAACCGATGCTTGAAAATCTGACTTTGGAAAACCTGCTCCTGTTCGACATTGAAACCGTTCCCGCAACTGATGATTACAGCGCGCTGCCCGCAGAATATCAGTCATTGTGGGAACATAAAATCCGCAAGCTCATTCGTGAAGATGAAACTCCCGCTGAAAATTATTTTTCCAACGCGGGTATCTACGCGGAGTTTGGAAAAATCGTTTGCATCTCTGCCGGCTTTTTCAAACGCGCGGAAACCGGCAAAAAATGGTTGTTCAAAGTGAAATCTTTTGCATCTGACAATGAGGCTGAATTGCTGACGAATTTCAAAGAACTGTTGGACAAATATTACAACGACCCTCAGCGGCAGGGACTTTGCGGACACAACATCCGTGAGTTTGATGTTCCGTTCGTTTGCAGGCGCATGTTGGTCAACGGCATCCGCCTGCCCAACATCCTTGACCTCTCCGGCAAAAAACCCTGGGAAGTGCTGCATGTTGACACTATGCAACTCTGGAAATTCGGTGACGTCAAAAACTTCACCTCGTTACGATTGCTCGCATTGCTTTTTAACATCCCTACCCCGAAAGACGATATTGACGGAAAAGATGTCGGACGCGTTTATTGGCATGAAAAAAATCTTGCCCGTATCGTCACCTACTGCCAGAAAGACGTCATCACTGTGGCGCAACTACTTCTGCGATTCAAAGGAATGCCGCAATTAGGAGAAGATGAAATTGCGATTATAAATGGTGTGTGATTTTTGCGCTTGCTTCGTACGTCTATGCTCTGCTTTGATTTGTAGCGTTGCGCGTTTGTAGTACTTTACCTTCGAATACATTTTTTCTGTTTTACTTCTTCTTCCGAATCTCCTCGTGTTCATCAGGAGTAACACTCTGAAATCGAAATAACCGGAAACGTATGCTACGTTTCTATAACAGTAACATCTCTTCAGAGTGATAAAAGGGGCAAGGCACGACTAAATGTTTACATTCAAACTGAAGCCGTTAGCTGAATAAATTCTTCCACATTGTGATTTCAATCATGAAATCAGAGTTGCACTCATACCGAACTTTGACTTAATAAAATATTTAACTTATGGTACACGAAAAAACAATAGGCGAGTTGGTTGCCGAAGATTACCGCAAGGCGGAGGTCTTCAAAAAATACGGCATTGATTTTTGCTGCGGAGGTAAAAAATCCGTGAAGGAAGTCTGCGAAAAAAAAGGCATTGATTTCGCAACGCTGGAAAAAGAACTGCTGCAAACGGAAGGCGGAAGTTGTTCCATTGGCGGTGAAAATTTCAACGCCTGGCAGTTGGAGAAGTTGATTGATTACATCATTGAAAAGCATCACACTTATGTGAACCGTTCCTTGCCTTTGCTGCTCGAATATTCGCAAAAAGTGGCTACCGTTCACGGCAACAGCAATCCCGAAACGGTGAAGATTGCCGGGTTGGTCAGCCAGCTTGCGGACGAAATGTACCAACACATGATGAAAGAAGAACGGGTGTTGTTTCCCTACATCAAGGAGTTGGAGAAAACGCTGACATCAGGCGGTCATCCCGCGCAGCCGCCTTTCGGCACGGTGAAAAACCCCGTTGCCATGATGGAAGCTGAACACGAGCAGGCGGGCGAACTGCTCCGGCAAATCGGCATCCTCAGCAACAACTTCACCCCGCCCGAACATGCCTGCAATACCTACCGCGTGGAATATTTCAAACTGAAAGAATTTGAAGACGACCTGCACCGCCATGTGCATTTGGAAAACAATATTCTTTTTCCGAAAGCGGTGGAGATGGAGGGGAGATTGAATTGACAATCAAGGGATGAATATAAAAATGCCACGAATGCACGAATGGTTTTTTATTCGAGCATTTGTGGCTATTTATAAAAACTACCACTGGCGCTCGTTTGCAGCACGGCATTGTAGCACAAGAGAACGAGTGCCTGCCAAGACTGTGAAATGACACTCTTTCACAAACCACTTAAAACCAAAGGCAGCATACAAACACAAGATGGAAATACTCCGCAACTGATTTCTCAAAAAGGCGACCCAAGTTTTTCATCCTCAATAAAAGAATAATCCGTGAGCGTTTTTAAAAAAGCGACCAACTGCGCTTTTTCCATTTCATTGAGTTCCAATCCGAATTCTTTGCCGGGCTTGGTCATAATCGGGTCAAGCGTGGGCGATGATTTCACGCCTGAGTTGTAATGTTCAATCACTTCTTCGAGCGTGGCGAACCTGCCATCATGCATGTAGGGCGCGGTGAGTTCCACGTTGCGGAGCGTGGGCGTTTTGAACAAGCCGATATCAGCGCTCAGTCCCGTAATATTGAACCTGCCGCTGTTAGCTGCCGTAAACTCCGCATCGAGACCGATGTTGTGAAACAGGTTGTCGGTGGTGACCGGCAAAATGTGGCAATGAAAGCAATCACCTTTTTCTGAATTAAACAGCACGAACCCCTGCATCTCGTCCGGACCCAGCATCACCTCTCGCCTCAGGAACTTGTCAAATTTTGAATTGCCGGAGGTGAGCGCGCGGAAAAATTGTGCGAGAGCATAAGCCGTTCGTTCGGTGGTAATCTCCGTTGTGCCGAATGCGCTTTTGAAATATACCGGATAATCCGCATCCGTTTTGATGGCGGAAAGGTCAGCCATGAAAAAATCTTCCACTTCGAATTGCATGATATCTTCCAGCGTGCCTGTGATTTTTCCGTCCCACAGAAAATGCGTGTTCCAACCTAAGTTCACATGCGGCAGCACCGACACGCCCCGACTGCTCACCGTGAATGATTTTTCCTGTTGGTGGCAACTCGAACAGGAATGTCCCGTCAGCGGTCCGTTCACCGATAACTTGGGGTCGTAATAGAGCCGTCTGCCGAGTGCCACGCCTTCTTCCGTCAGCGGATTTTCTTCGGGAATGAGCATGGGCGGAAATTTATAGGGAATGAACAGATTGTATGGTGTAGGCGCAAAGGGCTGGTCATCGTCAGGCGCATCTTTTTGGCAGGAGGATAATGCACTGATTGAAATAATCAATAGAGAAATCAGTAAAAGATATTTTGAATGTAATTTCAATTTAAAGTAGTTCTGTTTTGTCGTTGCGTGACTTTCTACTTCATCTCAATCCGGTACCGTAAACACATTATGCCCGTTTGCCGCGATTTTGCTCATCAAGGTCGAGTCGCCCATCGTGTAATTGCCATCGGTGTTGAAATCAAATTGATGAGGTGTTCTGTACCAATTATTTAAATTCATTTTCAAAGTCAGTTGTTGTTGGTCTGTTGTTATGGAAAACGGAAAATCCAAATCACAAGTCACCAAACTCATATTGTTGCCCAAATGCACGGCATAGCCGGTCGGCTGTGTAGCAGCGGTTTTGTGATGTCCTTCCAACTTCAGAAAATGATAACCGCCTCCCATCATGTCGGGCCACGCCATAGCTAAGTTTTCCGAAGTGTTCGGCAAGGCGTCCGTCAGGTTTTGGACAGCGCTCAGTCCGATGAAAAATGAAATGCCGGTGTAATCTCCCTGCGGCACGTTTTCTATAGTGATGGAATTGTATGCGTTTATTCTTGCATCCACATAAAATATTTCATTCGACTGAAACGCATCCGCGCCTGTGAACCGGATGCCGGACAAGTAATATTGCAAGCGCGTAACGCTGTATTCATTCCCCGCGTCATTCACATAAAACAAAGTGTCGAATAGCAGCGCAACATCATCTACCGCATATTTCAAATTGAAAATGACAGATGTCGTTTCCGGCTCATCATTCTTTTTGCAGGAATGGAATAATGTAACAAGACAGGCAAGTGCAATTAGAATATAAATGTGCATGATTTAAAAATAACTTATTATAATAACATGTTGAAATTTAGCATCGGTTATTTCAGAAAAGGGTGATGCAAGTCACATAAAAGGAATGATTTTATCCTCCATCAATTTGAAATCGGAACATCAGGGGCATCCTATTTTAACACTGAAAATCGCGTAATATCCTTCAATTTTTTTCATTGGATAACAAACAGAATATACTGAAAAAGCCAGTTATCAGGTTAAAAACTCCGAACATGACATAAATCACTATCAACAGATGATACCCAACATAGCATTTGACGAATTCCTGATATAACTCGCATTAGGGAAGTATCTTCTTCACTTCTTTAATAAATATCAGGCAACATGAATTCGAGCAAATTTCTTTCCGCAATCATCTTCTTTTTTCTTTCCGCAACATACTCCTACAGTCAGACTATCAGCTTCACCGCCAGCAACCTTGCCGGTGAAAATGTAAACAATCCAACTTCGTTGCAATTCGGTCCTGACGGGCGGCTGTATGTGGCGCAGCAGGATGGGAAGATTTTCG
>JBGTCY010000100.1:0-15369 GCA_041748615.1 Chitinophagales bacterium | reverse complement strand
AAGGATTGTCGCTCAAGTCAGTTTTCAGATTTTATTTTTTGCTCGAGTGTAGTGGTTGAATGTCCTTCCACCAATGGAATGATTTCAACTTTCCCTCCGTGCGAGGTCACCCAATCGGCTCCAACAATTTGTTCCGGTTTGTAATCTCCGCCTTTCACCAATACATCGGGTGAAATGGCTTTGATTAATTCAGCCGGGGTTTCTTCACTGAACAACACCACCGCGTTTACAAAAAACAAAGAAGCCAGCACCAACGCCCGCGTGTTTTCGTCTTGCAGCGGGCGATTTTCTCCTTTGATTTTTTTCACGGAATCATCGGTATTCAATCCAACAATCATCACGTCACCTTGTTCAGCCGCTTTTGATAAAAGATGAATGTGCCCGGCATGGAGTAAATCAAAACAACCGTTGGTGAAAACAATTTTTTGTTGCTTGAATCGCCAGAGATGCAGTTTTTTATTTAAAGCATCTCTGCTGAAAATTTTCGAGCGGATGATTTCACTTTTGTTCATCAGCCGGTTTATTGAGAAAGGGGAGAATTGCCAGGGAAATGAATCCCACCACCAGCACTAACAATGTTTGTCCGGTCCAGGCAATCCAGCCGAAAGCGAAGCCCATGTTGTCGTCCACTTTATAGAGTGTTAAGATTGCCATCATCACCACCGGGTAAGCGCCAATGCCGCCCGGAGTGGCAATCATCGCGAGACTGCCGAAAGCCACTAAGGAGAGCGCGGCATTCAATCCAAGTCCGGAGGTGGCTTCTAAGCAGAAGAAACAGAAATAAACCATGAACAAATATCCCACCCAGATAAAGATGGAATGCGCCACAAAAACCAACGGGCGCTCCACCTGGCTGACCGCTTTTAATCCTTCCGCGAAACCGCGCAGCATTTCAAAGATGCGTTTCAGAATGGTGATTTCTTTGATTTTATTTCTGAATTTATAAATGATAAAAACGAAAAGCAGACCGATACTGCCGGCAATCAAAAGTTTGATTCCGTCATCCATTAATCCCATGATTTTTTGCTTCAGGGGACTGATGATGATTTCATTGGCGTAAGCGCCCAGCGTATCAAACTGCGTGACGAACACAATGACAAACAGCGAGAAAAGAACGATGAGGTCTATCGCGCGTTCAGTAACCACCGTGCCTACTGATTTGTAAATCGGAATTTTTTCATAGCGGTTCAGGATGCCGCAGCGCGTGACTTCGCCCAGACGCGGCACGGCAAGATTTGCCAGGTAGCCAATCATCACCGCGAGGAAAGAATTAACGGAACTCGGATTGTAGCCCATCGGGCGCAGCATCATGTTCCAGCGCACCGCGCGACTGTAATGTGAGGCGAACGCGATAAGCGCGGAGGGAATCAGCCACCAATAGTTGGCGTCACGGAATGCCTGAAAAATATCTTCGCGCTGCTTTTCATCAAGGTCTTTCACAACTAACCAAATCAATAAAATGCCGATTCCGAGAAAAAAAAGAACCTTGATTGCCGTTAGAAGATGCTGTTTCAAGAGGCGTCAGGTTAGCCGGTTTTCTTTAGGAAAAATCGTGACGGGCTGATGTTTCTTCGCTTCCTCAAATTCCATGGAAGCGTAAGAAATGACAATCACAATATCGCCCAACTGCGCTTTGCGTGCGGCAGGTCCGTTCAGGCAAATGATGCCGCTTCCCCGCTTCCCCTTGATGACATAGGTTTCAAGCCGCTCGCCATTGTTGATGTTCACGACCTGCACCTTTTCATTTTCAATCAGGTTGGCGGCTTCCATCAGGTCTTCATCAATCGTGATGCTACCGATGTAATTCAGATTTGCTTCCGTGATATGCACACGGTGAATCTTCGATTTAACGACTTCTATTCTCATTGCGGTGCGAAATTAGGAAATAATGATGTTATCAATCAGCCGGATGGAACCGGCACGGACGGCTGCACAAATCGCCAATCCATTTGCGGATGAAGCCTTTTCCACGGGCTGTAAACCATCAGCGTCCACGATTTCAAAATACTCAGTTTTCAGCAAAGGGTAATTGTTCAATTCAGCGATACTTTCTTCGCGGATTTTGTGAAACGGATGTTGATTGATTTTATTTTTCGCCTCAAATAACACGCTCGAAATTTTTTGTGCCGCTTCTTTTTCTTCAGCGGACAAAAGCAGGTTTCTCGAACTCATTGCTAATCCGTTGGCTTCACGGATTGTCTCGCACATTTTTAGCTGGACATCCATTTGCAGCGTTTCAATCATCTTCTTCACAACCAACAATTGCTGATAATCTTTCTGTCCCATATATAGATGGTGTGGCTGAACAATGTCGAGCAACCGCTTCACCACCACCGCTACGCCTTCAAAGTGCCCCTTTCTGAAAACCGCTTCCATCGTCTGCAACAGGTAACCAAAGTTAATATTTACCGAATAGTCTGTTCCGGCAGTGTACATCTCCTGTTCGTCAGGATAAAACAAAATGTGATTCCCGGCATCAATGAGCATGGTCAAATCCCGTTCAAACGTGCGGGGATAAGAATCGAGGTCTTTCTTATCATTAAACTGAACCGGATTCACGAAAATACTGGTCACGCACACATCATTTTCAGCGATGGCTTTTTCAATCAATGAGAGGTGTCCTTTGTGCAAAGCGCCCATCGTAGGGGCAAAACCAATAGTTTTACCTTCCGATTTAAGCGCGGACAAATAAGCCATTATCTTGTCTGTTGTTTTGAAAATCAACATGTTATCATAAAATTCACAAAGGGGCTGAATCCTTAAAAGTAGAGTTGATGCTAATAAAATCGTTGTTTTTCACTATCTTTGCACTCCTCAATTAAAAGGCATAAATAAAAGGCATATTTAAGAAATCTTAAAACATCAATAATATGGAAAAAAAGCGCGTTTTGATTGTCACACAAGAAATGCAACCTTACCTGATTGAATCCAGTGTCGCTAAAATCACCTCCGGATTGCCTCAGTATGTATTTGAAAACGGAATGGACATCAGGGTTTTAATGCCGCGATTCGGCAATATCAATGAAAGAAGAAACAGGCTGCATGAAGTGGTGCGGTTATCCGGTATCAACATTTCAGTCGGCACCGAAGATTACCCCCTGATTATTAAAGTGGCATCTTTGCCCGGCATCAGGCTCCAGGTTTACTTTTTGGATAATGACGAGCTGTTTGAGAGGAAAGCCGTTTTTCGCGACAAGAAACTGAATTTCTTCGCGGACAATGAAGACCGCATGATTTTTTTCTGCAAAGGCGTGCTTGAAACCATTAAAAAATTCGGATGGCCTCCGCATCTCATCCACTGTCACGGATGGATGACCAGCCTGATTCCTTTTTACCTGAAAACACAATACAAGGACGACCCGGTTTTCAAATCCACCAAAGCGATTTACTCGGTGTATGACAACCAGTTCACCGAATCATTTTCAAAAGAATTTCCCAAGAAAATTTCAGCCGCGACTGCCGACAAAAAAACGGAAATGAAATTTTATGATAAGGCGAACAACACGGCATTGAACTTAGGCGGTACCGCCTACTCCGATGCCATCATTATCGGAAATAAAAAAATCGCCAAAGAAGTGAGCGCGCTGATTAACAAAAACGGGAAACCGGTGCTCGACTTTCAGCCTGAAGAATCCTACAAGGAAGCATACCAGAAATTTTACCAAATCGTTTTGAAAGGCAAATAAGCGAATTGGGAGCACGCAATCATTTTTTTTACGGGGTTCTGTTAATGCCGTTGTTGACAGGTTTGTTTTTTACTGCCTGTAAAAAGCCGGTGCTGGAAGATACGGTACTCATTCCGGATGATGAGCGCAATCTGCGGTTTACGGACACGCTCACCGTATTAGCGTTTACTACAAGAGAAGATTCCGTGGATGTTTCCCTCGCTACATTATGCTTGTTGGGTACAATGTATGACCCTGATTTTGGCACTACCTCAGCGGGTTCTTATATCCCGTTCAGGCTGATTAACAATAATCTTTCTTTAGGAGTAAATCCACAGCTTGATTCAATCGTCTTAACGCTCCGTTATTTTAATACCTACGGAAAAACAGATGTCCCTCAAACTTTGGAAGTGTATGAAATGACGGAGGAAATTGTCGCGAATGAAAAATATTTTTCGAATAAGAATTTCACCGTTAACCCCGCACCGGTAGGCAGGTTGACCAACTTTGTTCCCAACCTGACTGACAGCGTGGAGGTCATTAACGGGAAACTGCCGGCTGTACTCAGGATTAAATTGGATAACAGTTTCGGCCAAAAATTTATTAACGCATCCGGTACGGGTGATTATGCCGACCAAACCGCTTTCCGCCAGTTTTTCAAGGGCTTATACATCAAAGGCGACAAGGCGGACGGTGGCGAAGGGCTGATTTTCTTAGACCCGTTTTTTGACCCCATCAGGCTTGGGTTGATTCTTTATTATAAGGATGATAACCGCGATTCAGTCGTCTATAACTTCCCGACCTTTGCTGCGGATGTCGTGAATCATTATGAACATGATTACACCGGCTCAACCGTTGAACCGTTTTTGAATGGAGCCGGGAGCGGAGATGACAGCCTGGTTTTCTTCCAGGGATTAGCCGGGTTGAATGTGAAATTCATGGTGCCGCATCTCGCTGCTTTGGGTAATATTCTGATAAACAAAGCTGAAATTGTAGTGACGCAGGTCAATGCGCCCACCGGTGCGGATACCTTATTCACACCCCCGCTCAATTTAGTGATGGTGACCTCAGATGCCGATGGCAAACTGAATGCATTAGCGCCCGACCAGTTAGCGCCTTATGCTTCTCTTTTCGGAGGAGAAAAAATTTCAGCAACAGACAATCACGGAGTGTCTGTCACAAACTACAAATTCAACCTTTCTCAGTATTTTCAAAGAATCAGTGATGGCGAGGATAATTTTGGTATATTTATATTGCCAAACCGTAGAGACCAGTCGGCAGTGAGAATGATAGCCGGAGGCAGCAGTCATTCCCAATACAGGCTGAAACTGAATTTAACTTACACCATAATCGAATAATCATGTGCGGCATAGTCGGATATATAGGCAATAAAGAAGCCTATCCCATACTTATTAACGGATTAAGAAGATTGGAATACCGCGGGTATGACAGCGCGGGTGTCGCGTTGCTGAATGACTCCATGAAAGTGTATAAATGTGCCGGGAAAGTGAGTGATTTGGAAAAATTCACTACCGGAAAAGATATTACCGGCACTATTGGTATCGGTCATACCCGCTGGGCGACTCATGGCGTGCCGAATGACATCAACGCACATCCGCATGTTGCCGAATCGGGCAACCTCACGATTATTCACAATGGCATTATTGAAAATTACGCTCCGCTGAAAGAAGAGCTGAAAAGCCGCGGACATCATTTTACCAGCGATACCGATACGGAAGTGTTGGTGAACCTGATTGACGACATTCATCAAAACAGCGGAGTTGATTTGCTCGAAGCCGTGCGCATGGCGCTCAATGAAGTCGTAGGCGCATATGCGATTGTCATTCTTTCAAAAGACAACCACGATGAGTTGATTGTCGCCCGCAAAGGAAGTCCGTTGGTGATTGGCATCGGTGAAAACGAATTTTTTGTCGCTTCCGACCCGACTCCCATTATTGAACACACTAAAAATGTGGTTTATCTGAATGATGAGGAAATCGCGGTGATTACGCGCAGCGGACATTTGAGTATCAAAACCATTCACAACCTGCACACCACACCTTATGTGCAGGAGTTGGAAATGCAGTTGGAGATGTTGGAAAAAGGCGGGTATGAGCATTTCATGCTCAAGGAAATTTATGAGCAGCCGCACTCCGTGAAAGACAGCATGAGAGGCAGATTGAACGTGAACAGGGGATTGGTTTCATTGGGCGGTATCGCGGAATACCGTGAAAAATTGGTGAATGCCAAGCGCATTCTCATGACCGCCTGCGGAACTTCCTGGCATGCGGCTTTGGTAGGGGAATACCTGATTGAAGACCTTGCGAGAATTCCTGTGGAAGTGGATTACGCTTCGGAGTTTCGTTATCGCAACCCGATTATTTTCGATAATGATGTGGTGCTGTCAATCTCGCAGTCGGGCGAAACTGCCGACACGCTTGCCGCCATTGAACTGGCAAAAGCGAAGGGCGCTACTATCCTCGGCATTTGTAATGTAGTCGGTTCGTCCATCGCGCGCGCGACACATGCAGGCATCTATACCCACGCTGGACCCGAAATCGGTGTGGCTTCCACGAAAGCATTTACGGCACAAGTGACAGTATTGACCTTGCTCGCGCTTTCATTGGCACATGAAAACGGCTCTATTTCAGAATCGCGTTTTTTGCAATTGGTGAATGAATTGGACGCGATACCCGGCAAAATCAAACGCGTGTTGAATACCAATGACCACATCCGGAACATCGCGGAAACCTTCAAAGATGTTCCTAACTTCCTGTATCTCGGTCGCGGCTACAACTTTCCGGTCGCGCTGGAAGGTGCGTTGAAACTGAAAGAAATCTCTTACATCCACGCGGAAGGGTATCCTGCCGCTGAAATGAAACACGGTCCAATCGCTTTGATTGATGAAGCGATGCCGGTGGTTTTTCTCGCGACCAATGTCAGCGCTTACGATAAAATCATCAGCAACATTCAGGAGGTGAAAGCACGCAAAGGCAAAGTGATTGCCATCGTTTCTGAAGGTGATGAGATTATCAAAAACCTCGCGGATTTTGTGATTGAAATTCCGGAAACCGAAGAGCCGCTCACTCCGTTGTTGTCGGTTATCCCCTTGCAGTTGCTCGCCTACCACATTGCCGTCATGCGTGGCTGCAATGTTGACCAACCCCGCAACCTGGCGAAGTCGGTGACGGTGGAATAATTTCTGAATTAAAACCCGCTCACTAACAATTTTCTCGCACCGTTAATGCCGCATTTTTGATAGTGATGATATGCCTGTGCTGCCCGCTCCGCAATTTCATTTCCTGATTCCCGATTCATCCAGCCGTCTATGGCGGCTTTCAGCGTGTATGCTTCAGGCGCCATGAGGTGTGTGGTCCATAACACCGGTTTCGCATTTGCTTTGGTGAGTTCAGATTCAAAAAATTTTTTGCTGTAACAGGCAAGGATTATCACTTCTTTTTCTTTTGCCGGTGACGCGGTATATTGTATATCCACGCTGAAATCCATCAACCCGTCATGCCCGATGTAAGCCAATAAATCCGCTTTTCCGCCAAAATTCAAAACCTGAGATTCAAGCTGAATACTGCTCGGTGAATGGGCGTTTGCCGCTTTCAAAAAATCTTCCACCGTTTGTTTGATTTGCTCACCGTCATAGGCTTCCGCGAGCAGATAAACTTCACGAGTTGCGTGTTTGAATAAAAGTCGTTCAAGAATTGCCGGATTTTCAGAAGGAAAAGATTTTACGAGCGTCCAGTCGGTGGTTTTGTTGGTGAAATAATTTTTGATACCGTAAGCCGCTCCCCAATATAAATTGCCACGCGGGTCTTTGCCATTGCCTAAATGTTTTGGCACCTGTACGATTCCCTGGTGTTCGTTATCACATAGCGCTACAAAAACATGAATAGTTTTTTGCTGGGCAAAAAGCAGCAAAGAAATAAAGAGAAAGAGGAAAATGAAAAACAGTTTTTGCATGTTAAATGATTTTACCTTCCCTGACAATAATTTCAGAACCTTCCGCCAGAAAAACAGAAAGCGGCTGTTGTTCATTCAGAAACGCAAAATCTTCCCCGTACAGTTTTCCGAAATCCACCTTGACAGTATGGTTTTTCACCTCATAAATTTTCCAGCGGGGATGTTCCACGCGATATTCGGAAGTACGTCCTTCTTTTAACTGAGTATATCCCCAATAGTGTTCAGTAATAAATTCCACTTCACTGTCTGTCTCGATTTCTTGCGGTTGCCTTTGTGCAATCACGTTGAATGAATGGCGGAGATTTTTCCCCCATTGATATTCCACCAATCGTGATTCATGGGTTTCTTCCCAGCGATGTTGCATCGGAAGGGTAATGTAATGTTCTCCGAAAAGCGTGTTGGCAACGAATGAAAGCATCGCGCGCGGCACAATCTCTTTGATAAATACGACTCCGCGCTTCCATTCTCCATTGTCATTGTGTTTAACATAAAACCGCAGGTTCACTTCTTCAAAGTTTTGGTGAAAAGGAACCGGAATGCCTTTCACTTTTGTATTCAAAAACATGAATCCCACTAAGCTGACATAACAGGTTTCGTTCCAGGTATCCAACACTGTTTTTTCAGGCAGATATTTTTTTAAGATTTGCGGAGCAACGCTATAATTCGCCATCGCCAGTTTGCGCCATTCAGCGGTTAGAAATTTCGGGGACATTTAGATTACTTTACAATCAGATAAGTGAAGTTATCAAAATAACATCCGCAATTTGAAGGCTTAAATAGCAGATTTTAGATATTAGGTGGAATGCGGTTCGCTAACCGCTTTAGTTGCCTTTCAAATTCATGCGTATAGTGAACATTAAATTTCACGAAGCAGCTTTTGTATCGGTTTTTTGGGGAGTTTACCGCTGCGAATCAGCTTCACTTCTTTCAAACCCTGTTCGATGCTGGAATATGACCAATCTGCTTTTTCTCCCTTCGGCTTGGACTTGACGAAGCCGAGACGGTCCATCAGTTCTTCAAAAAACTCATATTTGCTTTCAGGAATTTCAAGGATTATTTTTTTCATGGTAGCCTAAAATTAATTCAAAATTCCTTTTGAAGATTTGCGTCTCATGATACTCACCTCACCAACACAAACCCTGCCCAGTGATACGGATTATCATACTGCGTTTTCATTTCGGATTGAGCGGGGAATTTATGCTTGCCCGAAGGTAAAATACCACAATCGTCCCGATGAAAAATCGGGACTACTATTCAAAGCAAGGCATAGTCGTACGAAGCGAGCGCCAGATTTTCGCATGTAATAAAATTCAATTCTTTGTTTTGCGTTAACTTTAAATTCATGTTCTTTTTTCCGACCTGAAAAAAAAGTAGCGCTATGAAAACTTACAAAGTTATCGGGCTGATGTCAGGAACCTCCATGGATGGGCTGGATATCGCCTATTGTCACATCAGCGAAGAAGCAGGTAAATGGTCTTATCAAATTGTGCAAGCCGAAACGGTGCCGTACCCGGTGAAGTGGAAGTTGCGGCTTGAGCAGTTGGTGTTGCAAAACGCGGTGACGTATATAAAAACCCACGCTTTCCTGGGGCATTATTATGGCACGGAGGTGAAGGCGTTTATCGAACGTCACGCGCTGGAGGGCAAGCTGGATTTTATCGCCTCTCACGGGCAAACGGTGTTTCATCAACCGGAAAACCGCTTCACCAGCCAGATTGGTGATGGCGCAGCGATTGCGGCTGTGACGGGCTACCCGGTGATTTGCGATTTTCGCGGGGTGGATGTGGCGCTCAACGGGCAAGGCACCCCGATTACCCCGATTGCCGACCAATTGTTTTTTTCCGATTACAAATACCTGCTCAATCTGGGCGGCATCTGCAATATTACCTGCCGCATCGGCAGCCGCTATATCGCGTTTGACATTACCGCGGTGAATCTCATTCTCAACCGGCTGGCGAAAATGAAAGGATTAGAATATGACGATAGCGGCAACCTCGCGCGCAGCGGTGTGCTCAATCATCATTTGCTGGATGAGTTGAATGGTTCGTGGTATTATGAAAAGGAATATCCAAAATCCATGAGTGGCGGGTGGGTGAGTAAAGTGATGTCACCGGTGGTGATGCGTCACCAGATTTCGGTGGAGGATAAATTGAGAACGATTTGCGAGCATATCGCCATCCAGATTAAAAAATCAGTGGAGCAGGTGATGAATAAGGAAAGTGTGAATGTTTCAAAAGTGGATAAGATGCTCGTGACGGGCGGAGGCGCGTTCAATAAATTTCTCATCGAGCGCATCAATGAACATGCGCACATGACGGCTGAAGTGCCGGATGCGGAAACCGTCAATTTCAAAGAAGCGCTGATGATAGGATTGATGGGCGTGTTGCGCGTGCGTGATGAAGCGAACTGCCTGAGTTCAGTGACAGGCGCGGAACGCGATAACATTGGCGGTGCGATTTATCAGGGCGTTAAGGTGAAGATTGGAAGTGTTTAGAGGAGAATTTTTTCTGCAAGTTCATTGCTGGAGCTGTTACACTCAGGAAAAAATCAGTCTATTGAGTGGCTGAAATTACAAATCTCAGAAAGCAAATCACAAATAAATTCCAATCATAAAAAGGGGAAAATTCGATTTTCAATGAGCTAATCGTTACCGCCAAATTCAGAATTAAAAGTGATATTGTGAATCATTCACTTACTCAGGAAGGCGAAGTTTGATTCTTCATTTTGTTGGTATAGCAATTTCCCCCTCACCGACTATTTTCGGAAAAACGGTATGTGACTCCGTGGAATTTGGCGGAGGGGGTTTATTTGGCGAGGGTGGTGATAAGATTTGGAGCGTTAACGAAAAAGATAATCTTATCTGATTAAGTTGATTAAATCTTTCCTTACCATTGAAGTCCTTGTATGACAATAAATTGGCGGAAAGTAATCATTTCAGTATTGTGAAACTTCTTCATTTTTAGCAGGTCTTTATCACCCGTAATGAGATAATCAAGCTGCGCATCAACACATAATGAAAGAAGATAGCTGTCTTTAAGATCTGTAGGATGAACCATCTTGCTGATAATTTTTACCGGAATTGTAAACTGCTCCATCAGGTCAATGGTGTCGGCAATTCGTTGCCCGGAAATGTACTTCGATAAATTTTTTCGTCTTGCTACCTCGCAATATTCCCGGACTAATTCATCACAATAATAGATGCTATAATCCTTTGAAAGCAGGATTGTCTGAAGATAAGATAATCGCTTTCCGATACTGAAACCAATCCAGATATTAGTATCAAATGCGATATTATTTTTCGTCATTTTTATAGCGAACCGCGCTGACTTCTTTTGTAATATCAGCATCGGTCAATGGGATATTTTTCGGAGCGGTCTTGATATATCGAGCTATTTTGTCTTTCTGAGTTTCCACCTCAACGTAATCAAGACTCTTTAATAGCCTAAGCAGTGAGGACTTTTTTTTTCTTGCCACACGTAATGTCAATGTTTCAGTCTTTTTCATTCTCGTGTTTTTCTTAAAGATAGAATTGTTTTCAGAATTAAAAGTGTCATCGTGAATCATATCCTTTCTCAGGAACGCGAAGTTTGATTCTTCATTAACAATATCCTCCACTCAAATATTTTCGGCAAAACAGTGTATAACTCCGGGGAGTTGAATTCAATACGACATGATGTTGAGGCGGGGAATTGATTGGAAAATACCCTTTCAATAAAAAAATTATCACGCTGAAATAAAGTTTCAATTTTCTTTTGTTACTTTGAAAACATGTCAAACAATGTTTTCGGGCAACCGCTGATTACTTGCAGCAAGCAGCCGCTTACCGGTTTCTATCGTGACGGATGCTGCAAGTCGGAAGAAGATGATAGCGGTGTTCATTCGGTGTGTGTGGAAGTCACCGAAGAGTTTTTAGAATATTCATTCAGTCGCGGCAATGACCTGAGCACTCCCCACCCTGAGTATATGTTTCCCGGATTGAAACCGGGCGACCGTTGGTGTCTTTGCGCGAGCCGGTGGGTCGAAGCCTGGCGGGCAGGAAAAGCGCCCCGAGTCGTACTCGAAGCCACCCATGAGCGCACTCTCGATTTCATCCAGTTGGAAGAGTTGGTGAAATGGGCGGTGAAATCTTCGGTGGAGCGATAATTCATCAGTTTCAATAATTGGTGAATTGTTTTCCGAAATCATAACTAAGATTTTGGTAAGTTCTTCAGAGTTGATATAATTTGAATGTTTCAGAGATATTCCGATTTCCTCCACACCGCCTCATTCCCAGAGTGAATGAATTGTTGCAGCTTTTTGAAAAAATTGATAAGCTAAATTCTGGATGCCGTCCCTTGACACCTGTCCCTCGTCCCTAATTAGAATAAAATGGCATCACCTGCAATAATTCATACAACCTATTCCCATCCAAAAGTTAATTCCCTAATTAATTCTTAACTTCATTTGCTTAAAAATAATCGCTATGGATACTACCGTTCAATCAAAATCCGGTTCGAAGATTAAAATGAGTCCTAATACTCCCGTGAGTGAAATTCACCGCATTTTTAATTTGCAGCAACAGAACAAACAAAATGTAAAAAACACTACCGCGAAGGAGCGCAGAAAAAAGCTGAACGCGATGAAAAAGTTAGTGTTTGAAAAACGCGAAGCGATTAAGCAGGCTATTTATAACGACTTCCGCAAAGCGCCAACCGAAAGCGATATCACGGAAGTTTACACTACGGTGAGCGAAATCCGCCATGCGGTGGACCGCCTCGATGAGTGGATGCGTCCGCAAACCATCGAAACTCCGCTCTCTTATTTCGGTACCAGTTCCAAAGTGATTTTTGAGCCGAAAGGCTGCACCCTCATCATCGCTCCGTGGAATTATCCTTTTCAATTGTGCCTGACTCCTTTGGTGTCAGCGATTGCGGCAGGCAACTGTTCTATCATCAAGCCTTCTGAATACACGCCTCATACTTCCGCTTTGGTGAAGGAAATGATAAAAACGCTGTTCAATGAAAATGAAATTGCGGTGGTGGAAGGCGACTACACGGTGTCAGCCGAGTTGCTGAAACTGAAATTCGACCATATCTTTTTCACCGGCAGCCCGTCCGTTGGCAAAATCGTGATGAAAGCCGCTGCGGAACATCTGACTTCCGTGACGCTTGAATTGGGTGGCAAGTCGCCCGTGATAGTGGATGAAACCGCGAATGTGAAAACCAGCGCCAAGCGCATTTCCTGGGGCAAGCTCGTGAACAACGGGCAAACC
Organism: Chitinophagales bacterium; assembly: GCA_041748615.1. Taxonomy (GTDB): domain Bacteria; phylum Bacteroidota; class Bacteroidia; order Chitinophagales; family CAIOSU01; genus JBGTCY01. Next base: position 2,481 of record JBGTCY010000100.1, on the reverse strand, counting down.
TGCATCTCGCCAGATTATCTCTATGTGCATGAAAGCAAATACAATGAATTCATTGACGAAATGAAAAAAAGTATCGCGGACAAATATGGCGATGGAGATGAGGCGGTAAAGCAAAGTCCTGATTATTGCCGGATGGTGAATCACCGTCACTACAACCGGGTGAAAAAACTGATAGAAGATGCTGTTGAAAAAGGAGCTAACGTGGTAGCCGGAGGCAAAATGGATGACGATGAGAATTTCATTTCGCCCACCCTGCTTGCCGATGTACCGGAAGAAGCGGAAGTGTTGCAGGAAGAAATTTTCGGACCCGTGCTACCCATCAAAAAATACAGGGATATCCAAGAACCGCTGGCATATATCAACTCGAAGGAAAAACCGCTTGCGCTTTATATCTTTAGCAAGAGCAACAAAAACATTGACACGATTCTACAAAACACCTCTGCCGGTGGCACAGCGATTAATGACACGCTCATCCACAATGCGCAACCCAATCTGCCTTTTGGCGGAGCCAACAACAGCGGCATCGGCAACAGTCATGGCTTTTACGGATTCAAAGAATTTTCACATGAACGCGGGGTACTGCGTCAGTATCTCGGTCGCGGCAGCACCGAAAATATGTACCCGCCTTACAAAGGATTTGTGCTGAAAATGGTGGATTTTACGCTGAAGTATTTTTAAGGCAACTCTAAAAATGTCTTTTACCCCTTCTCAAATCTTGTCAAAATAACACCCTCAATGTGTATGAACTGTTATCAGATTTTAGACTTCAGATTTCAGACATCTATTGAAAGTTATTCGGGAAATGCTCCTCAGCATTTCAATCAAACAAAATCAGGTAGGCAAATTCACCTTTTGCCGGATGCGTGAAAGCGTTTCGGGGGTAATGCCGAGCATGGATGCGATGTAGCGGAGCGGTACATCCTGTATCAACTTGGGATTGTCTTTCAGCAAACCGCGATAACGGTCTTCCGCATTTTGTGTGAGGAAAGAAATAATGCGTTTTTCAAGGTGCTGATAAATTTGTTCCATTACCAACCTGCCGAGTTCCTGCATTTTGGGATATTTGGAATACAGCCGTTGCATGCTGTCATAATCAATCACCCACAACTCACATTCCGTCAATGCCTGAATATATTCCTGCGAGGGTTCGCGAGAAGTGAAACTGGCGAAAGCCGTAATGAGTGTGTGCCTCGGCTGAATATATTTCGTCACTTCCACGCCATCATTGATTTCATAATACGAACGCACGAAACCTTCTCGGATGAAGGCGATTCTTTTACACACCTCTCCCTCTTCCACAAAATAGGCTCCTTCCTTCAGCGTCAGCGGTTTAAAGTATTTGCTGATGTCCTCTAATTCTTCCTCCGAAAATTTGACAATCGTGTTGAAGAAAGCCTTCAGCGCCACTTTATTGGTATCTCCCATGAGCAATGCTTTTATTCAATTCAGACGAAAATTAAGCTAAACCATACTAACAAGCATAAAAAAAGGGCGTCCCTGAAGCGGAACGCCCTTGAGGAAAAAAATCAGAAGTCCGTATTTTATTGAACCGTTACATCAAACGTCACTTCTATATCCGTATCACCGCCAGCATTGGCAATATTTCCATCAGCTACTCCTGCCGCATTTTTATTCGGGTTGTGCCGCAACGTAACTTTTAATGTACCCGAGCTTGCTGCGCCTGTGGTGCAGGTTGTTTGCAAACCAATTGGTTTCCCATTTGCATCTGCATCCGTATAGGAAAAAGTCAGGTTCAATCCCGAAGAGATTTGAAAGAAAAACTGGTGTTCATTCGCTTCGTCTAAGATTTCCTGGGTGATATCTTCAGTTGGAGCTTCCGCTTCATTCAACACCTGGATAGTTGCCGTATAAACTGTTCCCTCGCTGAGTGGCGCGGTGGTGATTTCGGGAGGATTGCCGCCATCACCGTCCAAATCCCTGAAAGTAAAAATCACCGGACTTCCTCCGGCTTGCGGAGTGAAAGTCATGATGAGCGTGGTAATTAATTCTTCTTCATCATGGTCATGGTCATCTTTTTTGCAACTATTGAAAAGAGAAGAAAAAAATAATCCGGTTAATATCAATACTAAAAATTTTAAATTTTTCATGGTTAAATTTTTTTTTAAAATGAATAAAATAGTCTTACAATAAAATTTCTCCCGACATCATCCGCGTAGTAGCGGAATCGGTTGAGATAGTCGCGGTAGCTTTTATCCAACAAATTTTCCACTGTCAATTGAATACCCAACTGAGTTTGATTGTTGAAAGGCACCTTGCCGCTGACGGAAACATTCATCAAAAAGTAAGCGTCAGGCGGAGGAATGAAATCCATGCCGGCTGGCGCTCTGTTTTGACGCAATACATTCATCACCCCGAAATTGAAACGCACCTCGTTGAACCTGCCCCACTTTCCCCGTTCGTAAGCTAATGCGTTTTCAAACCGTTCTGACGGAATTCCGAATAGAAAATCATCGCGCGATA